>NZ_SRHQ01000020.1:0-116198 GCF_004683995.1 Methylorubrum sp. Q1
GGCAGCTTCTATGGGGGCGCCGATCCCGCGTCAACAGCCCGCCCGAAGAAAGTTCCGTAACGCACCACGCGCACATCACATCCTGACGACAGCATCCTCAGGATGCGTCTGCGGGCGGGGCCCGGCCCGCCTCAATCTGGACATGCTGGCCCCGGACATCGGTCGCGTCGGCTCGCCATCGTACCGCGAAGTCCCATGTCGCTCGCCCAGCGCGAGTCTGGTAGGACAGAGCGGGAGAACCGGTCCAAAGCGCCGACGCAGAGGAATTCCGTGACGCGCGAGCGACTGAAGATCGGGGGAACGGCGGCGACGGCGAAGCAACGCCCGCCGACTCTCCCGCGCGGCGTCGAGCCGCCTCTGAACCTCCTGGGTGCGGATGCCCGGCAGATCGACCGGCGCGACGTCAACCTGCGCTGGCTCTGCGCCAGCGCGCTCACCGGCATCACCGGCGCGATCCTGATGGGCGCGGCCATCCATGTCTCGCTTCAGGGGGACGCATCGCTCGCGGCCGTTTCGGATCGGCCGAATCTCGGGCCCCGTCCGCAGACGCAGGCCCCCGCCATCGAGGAGCCCGGCATCGCCTCCGCGCATAAGGGTGACCGCCTCGTCCGCAATCTGATGATCGCCTCGGCCAAGCAGAGTTATCGCACCCCGGTGACGGTGCGTCTCGGCGACCGGGAGATTATCAAGGTCCGACCCTTCGTGCGGATTTCGTCCAACCTGTCGATGTCGACGGGCGTGTTCGCCAGCGACATTCCGCGCTTCGATCCGATGAAGTTCGTTTCCGACGAGCCGCAGGAGCGCGCCCCCGATCCCGGTGCGGCGGACGCGCCGGGTGCCGAGGTCACGGTGGTGAAGCGCGATCTTGCCGAGATCGCCGTCGATCCCGGCGCACCCGCGCTGTCGGACGAGGATGTGACCGCGCAGATCGAGGAAGAGCGGCGCCTCGCGGCGGAAGCCGGACGCCGCACCGCCCTGCCGCTGGCGCCCCAGATCCTGCTCTCGCGCACCCTGCAGCACGGCTCGGCCTTCGCCGGGTTCGGCGAGGGTACCGGCCAGGGGAAGGGCAAGCTCGGCGAGGACACCAGCCCGTTCAAGTCGATCGAGGTGCTCGTCGTCCCCGAGAACGTGACGAAGCTTGCCAAGGTGGAACTGCGCGCGGGCGAGGCGCCGCTGGTCGAGGAACGCGACCTCGCGCTCAAGCGCGGAGAAACCCTCGACGGCGTCCTCAAGGCGACGGGGCAGGCCTCCGATCCGGCAATCGCAGGCATCGTCACGGCGCTCGGCGGGAGGGCCAAGATCGCAGCCCTTTCGGAGGGCCAGCAGTTCCGCGTGCAGTTCGCGCCCGGCCCGAAACCCGGCGACGGACGGCAGGTGACCCGCGTGGTGCTGTTCGGCGAGAGCGGCGTCCAGGCGATCGCGGCGATCAACGATCACGGGGCATTCGTACCCGTGGCGCCACCGGTGGACGAATCGCGGGGGCGCAACCGGGAGCAGGCCCAGGCCGAGACGCCGGACGACGATGAGGAAGACGAGGGCAGCGGCCCGCGGCTCTACCAGAGCCTCTACGAGACCGGCGCGCGCCACGACGTGCCGCGCCCGACGATCGAGGATATCATCCGGATCTTCAGCTACGACATCGACTTCCAGCGCCGTATCTCTTCGGGCGACGGAATCGATCTGTTCTACACCTACGACGAGGAAGCCGGCCTCGCCGCCGCCGAACGGCCGGAACTGCTCTACGCCGCGCTCAATCTCGGAGGCGAGTCGCGCAAGGTCTATCGCTTCCAGTCACCGGATGACGGCTCGATCGACTATCTCGACGAGCAGGGCCGCTCGCTGAAGAAGTTCCTGATCCGCAAACCCATCGCCGACGGCATCATGCGCTCAGGGTTCGGCTACCGGCGCCACCCGATCCTCGGCTATGCCAAGCTGCATACCGGCGTCGATTGGGCCAACCCGATCGGCACGCCGATCGTGGCCGCCGGCAACGGTACGGTCATCAAGGCGGAATGGGATTCGGGCTACGGCCGCCGGGTCGAGGTCCAGCACATCAACGGCTACGTCACGACCTATAACCACATGTCGCGCTTTGCCCGCGGGGTCAGCGCAGGTAGCCGCGTCCGGCAGGGACAGGTGATCGGCTATGTCGGCTCGACGGGCCTCTCCACCGGCGCGCACCTGCACTACGAGGTGATCATCAACGGGCACTTCGTCGATCCGATGAAGATCCGCGTGCCGCGTGGGCGCGAGCTCGACGGCCGCCTGCTCGCCGAGTTCAAGCGCCAGCGCGACCAGACCGAGGCGACGATGCAGAAATCGAAGACCGCCACGGCGATGGCGCAGCGCGACGCGATGCGGTGAGGTTGCCTTCCTTACCGCTCTGCGGAGAAGTCAATGATCCCCATTTTCAACGATCGTCATCAAGTCGAACGTCCTGAGTGCGGTTTGCTCCATGAAGCACTCGCTCGATAGCGGCCCGGCAAGGGTTCCGCCCCGATAGACGTGATAGGGCCATTGACATGTTTGGCTGCGAAATTTCAGCCAAGACTGCTGTGCACCCTTCAAGTAAGCCTTACCGTCATCATCGAAGCCCACCATGGCTTGCTGATAGGTACGATTCAAAAGCTTGTCCCAAATTGCGTGCTCTCGGCCGATGCACGCGCTCATACCCATCGTGGTGGCGCCATCCTGCGTTTCCCGACAAGGTCCAGCCACGCTTCCGATGCAGGCGCGCCGCTGGGCTGACGTCTCCTTGCCCTTGAGGCACGCCTCGATCGCCGCCGAATCCTTTGCAGGTGAGGCAGGGCGATCCGCTTCCTGCGCGAGCGTCGGTGCGGCGAGCGCCCAGGCCGACAAAATCAGGATCGTGCGAAACGATCGCATCGTGCCTAGCCCCCTCGTGGTCGCTCGCCGCTCTCCACGAATTCCCGATGGGTCACTGCGGCACAAGCCCTGTGAGACGCAGGATCAACACAACCGTCAGAACCCAAGCCGTGCCCGCACATCTTCGGCGGTGACACCACGGGCGCGCAGAGCGGCAAGCGACTCGGAGCCCTTCGACTTGGCGAGCTTCTCGCCGTCCTCCGCCCGGATCAACCCGTGGTGGTGATAGGCCGGCGTGGGACGGCGCAGGAGGTGCTGGAGCAGGGCGTGCAGGTCGGTCGCCGCCTCCAGATCCTGCCCGCGCACGACATGCGTGATCCCCTGCACCGCGTCGTCGCAGACCACGGAGAGATGGTAGCTCGTCGGCACGTCGCGCCGGACGATCACCGCATCGCCCCAGCGGGCCGGATCCGCCCCGACCGTCTCCTCGGCGCCGTCATCGGGCGAGAACCGGCGGATGAGGAGGGGATCGGCCAGCGTTCGGAGCGCGTCCGGCATGTCGAGGCGCCAGGTATGCGGCTCGCCTCGCCCGATGCGGGCGCGGCGCTCCTGGGCGGGCAGGCTGCGGCAGGTGCCGGGATAGAGCGGGGCGCCGTCGGGATCGCGCGAAACCGGCGCGCCGCGCGCCTGACGGGCCGCGACCTCGGCCGCGATCTGCCCCCGCGAGCAGAAGCAGGGATAGATCAGGTCCCTCGCCGCCAACGCGTCGCGCGCCGCGGCGTAATCCGCAAAATGCTCGGATTGGCGGCGGATCGGTCCATCGAAGCGAAGCCTGAGCCAATCGAGGTCGGCCAGGATGCCCGCCACGAATTCGGGCCGGGCGCGGCCGAGATCGATGTCTTCGATCCGCAGGAGCAGGTGTCCGCCGAGGGTCCGGGCGATGCGGGCGTTCAGCAGGGCGGAATAGGCGTGACCGAGATGCAGGCGGCCATTCGGGCTCGGAGCGAAGCGGAGCCTCGGTTCTGGGACTGGCATCGTGTGTCCAGACACGCCAGGGCGCGCCTCGTTCAGGGTTCTCCGGCGCCGCGTAGGCAGGTCACGGGTCCGGGGGTGCAGGCGATGCCCGGCAGCGAACAGGCGGTCTCCTCGCCGATCCGGCGGCAGACCTTGCAGCCGTCGCCCCACTCGGCGCAGCTCTGATTCTGAGCCGGGTCCGATGCCGGAACGGTGGTCGGCGCGGGTTGATGGGCCGCGCGCGGCGCCAGGGCTCCGATCAGCACGGTTGCCGCCACGAGAGCGATCACGCTCCATGTCACCGTGCGGTCGAGACGGGCGGAATGCGGATCGGTCGAGGGTTCTGCGGCCATGGCCCGGTGTTGGCGCGGATGCGGCGGGACTGTCAACGCCGCGGCGTCAGACCGGTGCGGGGGCCGGTTTCAGGGGCCTGGCCAAGCTTGAAACGCAGGGGGCACCGACGCTCCGTGCAACCAGAGTGGGAACTTCCGGCACGCTCATTGCGATGCCGCTGGCAGGAACACGAAGAAGCGGTCCTGGGGAGGAGAGATCGACGCCAGCACGGAGCCTCCACGCATGCTCTACGGCCTCTACTTCCTGACCTGCATGGTCGCGAACCCGACCCATTGCGTCATGCGGGTTCACCGCTTCAACGAAGACATCGTCACCCCGCAGCAATGCCTGTCGGTCGCCCAGCCGCAGATGGCGGCGTGGCAGAACGCCCACGGCGACCGCTGGCGCGTCGCCCGCTTCCGCTGCGGCTCACCCCCGCGGGATGACGGGACGCGGATCTGATCATTCGCATCCCGCCCTTCTCTCAAGCCGACTCGGCCGGCTTCGCAGCGGTGCCCGCCAGCGCTGCCGCGACGGCACGGGCGAAGGCCACCGGATCGCGCGGCGTGTCGCCGTCCTGAACGCGGGCGAGGTCGAGCAGCGTGCCGGCCTCGGCCTTCAGATCCTCGCCGGCTTCCGCCCGCTCGTTGAGCGACCGGATCAGGGCGTGGCGCGGGTTGATCTCAAGGATCGGCGCGGAACCACCAAAGCCGCGGCCAGCCCGGCGCAGCAGGCGCTGCATCTGGAGGTCCGGCCCCATGCCGGAGGCGGCGAGCACCACGGCGCTGTCGACGAGGCGGTCGGTGGTGCGAACGTCGGAGACGTCCGGCTCCAGCGCGAGTTTGAGGGCCGCCACGAGCCTATCGAGCGCGGGCGTCGCCTCGGCCGTCTCACCCTCGGGCTTGAGCTTGGCGAGGTCGGCCGACCCTTGCGTGACCGAGCGCAGGGGCTTGTCCTCGAACTTGCCCAACTGCTCCGGCCAGAACGCATCGACGTGGTCGGAGAGCAGCAGAACCTCCACGCCGCGGGCGCGGAAACCTTCGAGCTGGGCGGAGTTCTTGAGCGCCTCCACGTCGTCGGCGACGAGGTAGTAGATCGCCTCCTGCTCGGGCTTCATCCGCGCGACGTATTCGGGCAGCGAGGTCCAGCCTTCCTGCGTAGAGGAACGGAAACGCAGCAGCGGCGCGATCTCGGCGCGGCGCTCGAAATCCTCGTAGATGCCTTCCTTCAGCACCGACCCGAAGTTCTCGAAGAATTTTTGGTATTCCTCGGCCTTCTCGGTGTTCTTCGAGCGGCTCGACAGCTCGTTGATGACGCGGGTGGTCACGGCGCGACGGATCTTGGCGAGCGTCGGCGTCGATTGCAGCATCTCGCGGGAGACGTTGAGCGGCAGGTCGTCGGTATCGACCACGCCGTGGACGAAGCGCAGCCAGTTCGGCAGCAGCTCGGCCTCGTCGGTGATGAACATGCGCCGCACATGCAGCCGCACCTTGGAGCGCCGGTCATCCTCCATCGGCATGAACGGCTTCATGCTCGGCACGAACAGGAGGCCGGTGAATTCGAGCGCGCCCTCCGCCCGCCAGTGCAGGGTCGCCCAGGGCTCGTCGAAGCCGTGGCTGACGGTGCGGTAGAACTCCTTGTACTGCTCTTCCGTGATCTCGGATTTGGGCTTGCGCCAGAGCGCGGTGCCGCGATTGGCGGCTTCCTCCTTGCCCTCCGCGTCGCGGATCGCGATCGGCACGGCGATGTTGTCGGCCCATTTGCGCACGACGTGGTCGAGCCGGTAGCTCTCCAGATACTCGTCGGCGTCCTCTTTCATGTGCAGCACGATGTCGGTGCCGGGCTGCTCCCGGCTCGCCGGCTCCAGGGTGTAGCTGCCCTTGCCGTCGGAGGCCCAGGTCCAGGCCTCCTCGCTGCCCGCCCGGCGCGAGGTGACGGTGACGCGGTCGGCCACCATGAAGGCGGAGTAGAAACCGACGCCGAACTGGCCGATCAGGCTCGGGCGCTGATCCTCACCGCCCTCCGCCGCCCGCTCGCCGAGCGCCTGCGAGAAGGCGCGGGTGCCCGAGCGGGCGATGGTGCCGAGGTTCTGGGCCAGATCCTCCTTGCTCATACCGATCCCGGCATCGGAGATCGTGAGCGTGCGCGTCGCCTTGTCGGGGGCGATCAGCACCCTGGCGTCGGAGGGGAGCGCCAGGGCCTCGTTGGTCAGCGCCTCGAAGCGGCGCCGGTCGGTCGCGTCGGCAGCATTGGCCACCAGCTCGCGCAAAAAAATCTCGCGGTCGGAATAGAGCGCGTGGACGACGAGGTCCAAAAGGCGCCCGACCTCGGCACCGAATTCGTGCCGCTCTACCGTCTCGCTCAAAGGCCACTCTCCCCGTCTGGCGTGCCGCACCGGAACACCCGCGCCGATGCGGCGGGTGTTTCGAGGAACACGCGAAAAAGCGGGGGCGATATGCCCATGGCGCGACGGCAATTCAATCGCCGCGGGCGTGTACCGGCGGCGAAATTGTCGCGTTTCAGGCCGCCAAAGCCGTCGGCGACGTCGCGCTCACGGCTGGCGCGGCCTCGATGCGCTGGTGCACGGTGTCGAACGCGGTGCGGATGGCCACCAGCGCGTCCTCGACGGCAACCAGGGCGGCGAACTGCATATTGCCCGGAACTTCGCCGACGCGGCGCGTCGCGACGACAATGGAATGCTCGAGCCTCAACAGTTCTTCCTCGGCACTCGCACCGGAAAGATGAGCCAACCGCTGCAACGCGGCCTCCAAAGCATGGCGCAAGACAAGTGTTCTCACGCGATCCTGAAGGATCGCTCGTTCGTTCTGCTTCATGTGCGGAGATACCTGCCGATTCGCGAGGACGATCATGTCATCCCGCCCGCATCGGCGCAGTTCCTTTTCTGCAACATTTGCGAGAAGGCAGAGGTGCCACCCGGAACCATTTCGGCATTTCAGGAATCCGCACGGCTTCGACACATCCTGAGGGCGCATCCAGGGCGGTCTGCGATCCTGCGGGAGCCGGTCGCGCGATCGAGGAATGCCGGGGGTGCGCGGTGGCAGGGAGCACGGCAGTTGCTCTCCGTCCCCGCCCGTGGTCCTGATCCTGCCTCCCGGCCCGTCCGATCTCAGGTTTCGTCAGAGTCCGTCATGCCCGACACGCCCGTCTTCGCCCATGCGGCGGTCGCCGCCCCCCACGCGCTGGCGGCTTCGGCCGGGCAGACTGTGCTGGCGCAGGGTGGCAACGCCATCGAGGCAATGGTCGCGATGGCCGCCGCCATCGCGGTGGTCTACCCGCACATGAACGGCATCGGCGGCGACGGCTTCTGGCTGATCCGCGAGCGGAACGGCCGCGTGCGCGGCATCGAGGCCTGCGGACCGGCCGGTGGGCTCGCGACCCGCGCCCGCTACCGGGAGAAGGAGCTCGACGCGATCCCCTCCCGCGGTCCCGACGCGGCAGTGACGGTCGCCGGGACCATCGGCGGCTGGCGCCTCGCCCTCGACATGGCCCGCGCCTTCGGCGGCCGGCTCCCCCTCGATACGATCCTCGCCGACGCCATCCGCCATGCCCGCGCCGGCTGCCCGGTCTCGGCCTCGGAGGCACGCTACGTGCCGAAGGAGCTCGACACGCTGCACGACGCGCCGAACTTCTCGAAAACCTATCTCGATGACGGCAAGCCCTACGCGGCGGGCGCGATCCGGACCCAGCCCAAGCTCGCCGACACCCTGGCCCAGCTCGCCCATGCCGGGCTCGACGACTTCTACCGCGGCGATATCGGACGCGAGATCGCCAGCGACCTGGAGCGTCTCGGCGCCCCCGTCACCCGCGCCGACCTCAAGGCCTACGCGGCCAAGGAGCGGGCACCGCTGACCCTGCGGCGGCGCGACGCCACGCTCTACAACTTCCCACCGCCGACCCAGGGCCTCGCGGCGCTGATCATCCTCGGGATTTTCGACCGGCTGAACATCGCTGAGCCGGAGAGCACCGCGCATTATCATGGGCTGATCGAGGCGACGAAGCGCGCCTTCGCCGTCCGCGACCGCTTCGTCACCGACTTCGACCGCCTGAAGGGCGACCCGGCCGCCTTCCTCGATCCGAAGCGCCTCGACCGCGAGGCGGCCCTGATCGACATGCGGCGTGCGTCGAGCATCCCGGTCCGCTCGGGCGAGGGCGACACCGTGTGGATGGGCGCGATCGACAATGAGGGCATGGCCGTGTCCTTCATCCAGTCGGTCTACTGGGAGTACGGCTCCGGCACGGTGCTGCCGGGAACCGGCATCTGCTGGCAGAACCGCGGCATGTCGTTCTCGCTCGATGCGAACGCGGTGAACCCGCTGGAGCCGGGCCGGCGCCCGTTCCACACCCTGATCCCGGCGCTGGCCGCCTTCGACGACGGCCGGGTGATGTCCTACGGCTCCATGGGCGGTGACGGGCAGCCGCAGTTCCAGGCGCAGATCTTCACCCGCTACGCCGATTACGGGATGTCGGTGGCCGATGCCGTGGACGCGCCGCGCCTGCTCTACGGCCGCACCTGGGGCGCCGAGTCGCTGAGCGTGAAGGTCGAGGACCGCTTCGATCCGGCCTGCATCGCGGCGCTCCGGCGCCTGGGCCACGACATCGAGGAGCTGGGCGGCGCCTATATCGACTCGCTGGGTCATGCCGGCATGCTGGTGCGCCATGTCAAAGACGGGCGGATCGAAGCGACACACGATCCGCGCTCCGACGGTGGTGCGGCGGGGCTTTGAGCCGAAACGCGGCTTGCCCCGCGCCGAGTGGGCGGTACCCTTCGCGCAAAAGCGCGTCCGATCGCCGGACGCGACCGGAGGAGTGATACGCGAGGAGAGATCCTTGGCCCACTTCAGCAACGACCGCGCCAACCTCGTCACCGCTGCCATCGACGGGCTCGTCGCGGGCAGCGGCGGGGCGCGGGCCTCGGGATCGAAGTGAGTGGATCGACGATGAGCACCCTGAACCAGGACCAGAGCGACTACTGGAACGGCGAGGTCGGGCAGCGCTGGGCCCTCTACCACGAAGCACTGGACACCGCCTTCGCGCCCTTCACCGCGGCCTTGTTCGCCCGCGCCGCACTCGTGCCCGGCGCACGCGTGCTCGATATCGGCTGCGGGGCAGGCGACACGGCGCTCCGCGCCGCGCGGCAGATCGGGGGCGGCGGCCACGTCACCGCCGCCGACCTGTCCGAGCCGCTGCTGGCCGTCGGCCGCGAGCGGGCGGCACGGGAGGCGCCGGGCGCCGCCCCGATCGATTGGCTTCGGGCCGACGCCCAGGATCACGCCTTCGGCACCCGCTTCGATCACGCCCTCTCCCGCTTCGGCGTGATGTTCTTCGAAGATTCCACCGCGGCCTTCGCCAACATCCGCCGCGCCCTCGTGGCGGACGGGCGACTGAGCTTCCTCTGCTGGCGGAGTATGGCGGAGAACGCCTGGGTCACGCTGGCGCGGGACGCGGTGCTGCCGATCCTGTCCGAGGCCGAAGCACCGCAACTGGGCGCGCCGGGCCCCTTTCGTTTTGCCGCACCGGAGACGCTTCTGCCTATTCTTGAGGCAGCCGGTTTTCACGCCGTCGAATGCGAGCCCGTGGATCGGACGATGCGGGTCGGCGACACTTCCGAGGCAGCGGCCGACTTCGTGACGACCCGCGGTCCCATCGCCCGCCTGCTGCGCGAGCGAGAGCCGGCCGTGAAGGACGCTGCCTTGAAAATCATCACGGAGCTGTTCCAAGACCGCTTCGGGTCCGGCCCGGTGGAACTCGGCGCCGCCTGCTGGCTCGTCACCGCCCGAACCTGAGGTTCGCCCCTGGCACGCCCCTTGCTCAAGCCCAGCGCCGCAGGGGAGTGAATGATGAATACAATTTCTGATCGTACGCGGTGGATCCAGCTCGGCCTGGGTCTCCTCGTCATGATGACGATCTCCAGTCCGCAATATGTCTGGACGCTGTTCGTGAAGCCGTTCCAGGCGACCACCGGCGCGAGCCTCGCCGCCGTGCAGGTCGCCTTCACGATGCTGATCGTGCTCCAGACCTTCTTCTCGCCGGTGCAGGGCTGGCTGATCGAGCGATTCAGCGCCAAGGCCATGATCGCCCTCGGCGCCGCCCTGTCGGGGCTTGGCTGGGTCGCGGCCTCCTACACCGACACGCTGTGGGGCCTCTACGCGACCTACGGCCTGCTCTGCGGCCTCGGCACCGGCATCGTCTATGTCGGCGTGGTCGGGCTGATGGTGCGCTGGTTCCCCGAGCGGCGCGGCTTCGCGGCCGGCGTCGTGGCGGCGGGCTACGGCATGGGCGCGATCGCCACCACCTTCCCCATCACCGACATGATCGCGGCCTCGGGCTACCGCCACACGCTCTTCGTGTTCGGCGCGGTCATGGCCGTGATCGGCGTCGCCGCAGCGCTCGGCCTGCGCACGCCGAAGGCTGGCGAGACCCCCGCCATCCCCGCCGACAAGGTGGCGAGCGCCGCCCGCGACGTGGCCCCGGCTCAGATGCTGAAGACCCCGCTATTCTGGCTGATGTTCGCCATGATGGCGATGATGTCGACCGGCGGCCTGATGGTGGTCGCGCAGTTCTCCGCCTTCGCCAAGGAATTCGGCGTCGCCGACGCCATGGTGTTCGGCTTTGCCGCACTCCCTTTCGCGCTCACCTTCGACCGCATCACCAACGGCCTGACGCGACCCTTCTTCGGCTGGGTCTCGGACCATGTCGGCCGCGAGAACACTATGGCGGTGGCCTTTGCGCTCGAAGCCGTCGCCATCGGCCTGCTGCTGATGTTCCGTGAGAACGCCTACGCCTTCGCCCTCCTCTCGGGCGTCGTGTTCTTCGCCTGGGGCGAAATCTTCTCGCTCTTTCCCTCGACGCTCACCGACACCTTCGGCACCAAGCACGCGACGACGAATTACGGCTTCCTCTACATGGCCCAGGGCGTGGGCTCGCTGCTCGGCGGCCCCGTCGCCGCGCTGATCCACGACGCGGTCGGAAGCTGGGTGCCGGTCTTCGGCATCGCCATCGGCCTCGACCTCGTGGTGGCGGCGCTCGCGTGGTTCGTGCTCAAGCCCGCCCGTCGCGCCTATCTCGGCGTGCCCGGACCGGCCGTGCCGGAGATGGCCGCGCCGCTGGCCGCCCGCCCGGCGGTGGGCTGAGGCGCAAGTCCGATCCCAGCCCCTGGCCGTTCCGGCCGGGGGCGCGTAACGAAGTCCGCGAGACGGCTCCCGTCATCGCGGACTTTTTTGCATGCAATCGACCCTGCGGCAGCCGCCGCCATGACGGCGCCGTCACTTGTGCCTGATCACGCCCCCTGGCTCGCCGTCGTCGGCATCGGCGAGGACGGGCGGGCGGGCCTTTCGCCCGCCGCGGCCGCCGCTCTCGATACGGCGGAGGTCGTCTATGGCGGGCGCCGCCACCTCGCCCTGGCGGCGCCGCTGGCCGCCGAGACCCGGCCCTGGCCGAGCCCGATCGACACGGCCTATCCCGGCATCCTGGCGCGACGCGGCCGGCCGACCTGCATCCTCGCCACCGGCGATCCGTTCCATTACGGGATCGGCGCCGAACTGGCCCGGCTGGTGCCGGCGCACGAGATCCGCGCCTTCCCGCAGCCCTCCGCCTTCAGCCTCGCCGCGGCCCGGCTCGGCTGGTCGCTGCCCGAGACCGCCTGCCTCACCCTGCACGGACGCGACCTGTTCGGCATCGTGCCGCATCTCCAGCCCGGCGCCCGCATTCTCGCCCTGTCCTGGGACGGCGCGACGCCCGCGGCCGTCGCGCATCTCCTGGCCGAGCGCGGCTGCGGCGGTTCGCGACTGACCGTGCTCGAAGCCATGGGCGGCCCGAATGAGCGGGTTCGCGAGGCGCGCGCGGAAAACTTCGATCTGAGCGAGGTCGCCGCTCTGAACACTCTCGCGGTCGCGGTGGAAGCGGCGCCCGGCGCCCGGATCGTGCCGCTGAGCCCCGGCCTCGACGATGCATGGTTCGAGAATGACGGCCAGCTCACCAAAGCCGAGATCCGCGCGGTGACGCTCGCGGCCCTGCGCCCACGGGCCGGCGAGACCCTGTGGGATCTCGGGGCCGGCGCCGGCTCGGTCTCGATCGAGTGGTGCCTGCGCCATCCCGCCAACCGCGCCGTCGCGGTGGAGCGCCGCCCGGACCGGGCGGAGCGGATCGCCCGCAACGCGCGGGCGCTCGGCGTCGCGCCCCGCCTGCAGGTCGTCGTCGGTGCCTCGCTCGCGGCTTTGTCCGCCCTCCCCTCCCCTCGGGCGGTCTTCGTCGGCGGCGGCATCGCCGAGCCCGGCCTGCTGGCCGCCTGCCGGGAGGCGCTCCCGCACGATGGCCGCTGTGTTGCCAACGCCGTCACCCTGGAGGGCGAGGCCGCCCTGCTCGCGGCCTTCAGTGAGGCCGGCGGCGCCTTGCGCCGGCTCTCGGTCGCCCACGCGGTGCCGGTCGGCGGCCTCACCGGCTGGCGCCCGGCCATGCCGATCACGCAGTGGGTCTGGACGAAGCCGTGACCCCGCCCAGCATCGTCGTCGCCGGCATCGGCTTTCGCCGGGCGACGACGGGCGCGGAGATCGTTGCGCTTCTGCGCCGCGCCCTCGGTGAGGCCGGGCTCGCATCCGGACAGCTTGCCGCTATCGCGACGGCCGCGGACCGGGCCGGCGAGCCGGCGGTCCGCGAGGCCGCGGCCGCCTTCGGCCTCGCGCCGACCGCCCTCGATGCGGCGGCCCTGACCGCGGTGGATGCGCGGGTCGTGACCCGCTCGGGCCGGATCGAGGCGAGCCGCGGCGTCGGCTCGGTGGCGGAGGCGGCGGCTTTGGCCTGCGCCGGCCCGGCGGCGCGCCTTGTCCTGCTCCGCATCGCCAGCACGGGCGCCACCTGCGCCCTCGCCGTTGCGGACCGGGCGTCAAACCTTCCTTAACCGAGACATCGAAGAGGCCGCCCGGCGAAGGGAACCTTTCACGCGCTTGCGGCCAGGATGGCCGCGTGCAGAAGGGAGGGGCGGGCGGTGACGGACCTATCGGTTTCCACTCTGCAATTCACCGATTTCCTGGTGTTCGGCGCCTGCGCCGCGATCTTTCTCTGCGCGTGGCTGCTGCACCGGCAGAAGACCTACTTCCTCTGTTTCGGGGCGAGCTACGCCGTCTGCGCGATCATGGCCGTGTGGTTCGTCGATTTCGGCTATTACGGCAGCATCTGGTCGCCGTTCGGCTGGTCGCTCGCCGGGGCGACCTTCTGGATCGGGCTCCGGCTCTTCGACGGGCGCGCGGCGGTGACGGGGCCGATGATCGGCCTGTTCCTGCTCCCCACGGCGACGCATCTCGGGCTCACGCTCGCGGGCGGCAGCTCCACCCTGGTCAATGCCGGCAGCACGATTGCCTACGCCATCCACGAGGCCGCGGCGGCCGTTTATGTCTTCCGAAGCTCACCGCGGCGATCCCCGCTTCGCCACCTGATCGCCGGGGCCCTGCTCGCGATCGCGCTGGCGATCTGCCTGCCCCTGCTGCCGGTATCCGAGGCGTCGATTCGCCTGTCCGTGATCGCCATCTTCATCGTCGATCACATCACCTCCATCCTCCTGACCACGGCGATTCTCGCCCTTGAGGCAGAGCGGGCCTATGCCGCCGTCGCGCGGATGGCACGGACGGATGCGTTGACGGGCGCTCTGAACCGGCAGGGCCTCGCAGCCGAGACAGGCGGCGTGACGGAGGCCGGCCTCATCGTCGCGGACCTCGATCATTTCAAAGCGATCAACGACCGGTTCGGGCATGCTGCGGGCGACGCGGTGCTGCGCGACTTCGCCGCGCGGGCAGCCGCCCTCCTGCCCGAGGGCGGCCATCTCGCGCGGTTGGGCGGCGAGGAGTTCGGAATCGTGCTGCCGGGGCGCGATCACAACGCGACGACCTATCTCGCCGAGCGCCTGCGCCGCGCGGTCGGCGGCGCGCCCGTCCCCTGGAAAGGATCGGCCGTTCCGATCACGGTGAGCATCGGCGTCGCGATGCTCGGGGCCGGCGAGGCCCTGAACGAGAGCCTGGAGCGTGCCGACAAGGCCCTCTACGACGCCAAGACCGACGGGCGGAACCGCGTCCGGGTCGCGTGAGCGCGCCGCTCCGGAAGAACGGGTGGGCGGGCACCGCTGCCACCTTCCGCGAAGCCCATCCCTCAGCCTGCCCGGTCGCCGCCCGACAGGCTGCCGATCCGCTCTGCCGCGAAGCGCTCGCGCAGCCATGAAGCGGCGGGGCCGCAGGGCCGCTGCTTGTGCCAGACCAGTTCCAGGGCGATGGGGCAGTCGCCCTTGTCGAACTGCAGGTCCGGCGTGGCGAGATACGGTGCGGTGAGGGACGAGGCGATGACGTGATCGGTGACGAAAGCCCAGCCGATCCCGTGTTTCACCATCTCCAGGATCACCCAGTGGCTCTCCACCCACCACACCTCGGCCGCCACCCGCAGACGGCGCTTCTCCGGCCCGTCGCTGCGCGCGGCGACAAGGATCTGGCGGTGGCGTTTCAGTTCCTCCCACTCCACCCGCGCCTTCGCGAGAGGGTGGTCGCGTCCGCAGACGAGCTTGAGCGGCACCCAGCCGATGGTCTGGAAGCCGAGTTCCGTCGGTAGGATCTCCTGGCGCCACATCACGCCGAGGTCGGCGGCGCCGGACTGCACCATGCGGCTGACATCCTCCATCAGCGGGAAGAGCAGCTCCAGTTCCACGAAGGGGAAGGCCTGAGCGAAGTCGGCGAAGAGGGCGCCGAGCGCGTGCTCGGGGTAGAGTTCATCGATGGCGACGACCAGCCGGTTCTCCACCCGCTGCTCCAGGCTGCTCGCCACGCCGATCAGGTGCTCGCGCCGGTCGAGCACCACGCGCGCCTCCGACAGCAGCCGCTCCCCCGCCGGGGTGAGCACCGGGTTCCGGCCGGTTCGGCTGAACAGCGCCAGCCCCAGATCGGCCTCGAGATTGGCCACCTGCGTGCTGACGGCCGATTGCGCCTTCCGCAGCACGCGGGCGGCACCCGAGAACGACCCGGCCTCGGCGGCCGCCACGAAGGCCTGGAGTTGGTCGAGCGAGACGGCCATTCATCTGATTTCCAGATACGTCCTAACTTGGCGATCGGGGTATCGCAGATAGAAGGCGGCGGACCAACCCAGACCTTCCGGGCCAATCCGGACCTTTCCAGGCCAGTCCATGCGCACCACACGCGACCGTCTCCGTCACGCCCTCCTGTTCGAGATGTTCGGCCTCGCGCTCATCATCCCGTTCGGCACGGTGCTGTTCGGGCTGCACGCCTCGGAGATGGGGGTGATCGGCGTGGGCAGCGCCATCGCCGCAACCGTCTGGAACTACGTCTACAATCTCGGCTTCGATCGCGTGATGCAGCGGTGGACCGGGCACACGCGCAAGAGCCTCGTCCTGCGGGTGGCTCACGCCGTGCTGTTCGAGGCCGGGCTGCTCATGATCCTGATGCCGCCGATCGCATGGTATCTCGGCATCGGCCTCGTCGAGGCCTTCGTCATGGATCTCGCGATCGCGGCCTTCTACGTGGCCTACGCCTTTCTCTTCAATCTGGCCTACGACCGGGTTTTCCCGCTGCCGGGCTGGGGCGAGGTCGCGGCGGAACCGTCCCGCTGAGCCGTCCTCCCTCGGCGCCCGGCCGTAACCTCGGCCATCGTCTCTCCCCAACGGGCGTCCCGATGCTGTAAGCGGGCGTCATGACCGTCCATTTCATCGGCGCCGGGCCTGGCGCCGCCGACCTCATCACCGTGCGCGGCCGCGACCGGATCGCCGCCTGCCCCGTCTGCCTCTATGCGGGCTCGCTGGTGGCGCCCGAGATTCTGTCGTGGTGCCCGGACGGCGCACGCATCATCGACACCGCGCCGCTCGATCTCGATGCGATCATGAACGAGATCGGACGCGCGCACGCCGCCGGCCAGGATGTGGCGCGGCTGCATTCCGGCGACCTCTCGGTCTGGAGCGCGCTGGCCGAGCAGACCCGCCGGCTCGACGCGCTGGACATTCCCTACACGGTGACGCCGGGAGTTCCCTCCTTCGCCGCCGCCGCCGCCCTGCTGCGGCGCGAGCTGACCGTGCCGGGGCTGACGCAATCGGTGGTGCTCACCCGCACCTCGGGCCGGGCGAGCCCGATGCCGGAGCGCGAACAGCTCTCCGCCTTCGCGGCCACCGGCGCGACCCTGGCGCTGCATCTCTCGATCCATGTGGTCGAGCCGACCTGCGCCGGTCTCGTCCCGTTCTATGGGCCGGACTGCCCCGCCGCAGTGGTGTTCCGCGCGACTTGGCCCGACGAGCGGGTGCTGACCGGGACGCTGGCCACCCTTCCTGCCTGCGTCCAAGCGGAGAAGATCGAGCGCACCGCCCTGATCCTGGTGGGACCGGCGCTCGACCCGTCGGATTTCCGTGAGAGCGCGCTCTACGCCCCCGATTACGACCGCCGCTTCCGCCCCCGCGGCGCGGTCGGTGCCAGTGGCGCAGCATCGGACGAGGCTGCCTCGTGACCCCCGCCCCCGGCCTCCTCGTCGCGGCGCCGCGCTCCGGTTCCGGCAAGACCACGGTGACGCTCGCGCTGATGCGGGCACTGCGCCGCCGCGGCGTGGCGATCCGCGGCGCAAAATGCGGGCCGGACTACATCGACCCCGCCTTCCACGAGGCGGCGACGGGCCTGCCCAGCCTCAACCTCGACAGCTTCGCCATGCCGGACGCGCTGCTCGATGCCTGCGCGGGCCTGAGCGCGCGTGAGGCCGACCTCGTCGTCGCCGAGGGCTCGATGGGCCTGCATGACGGCATCGTCGCGGGCGAGGGCCGCACGGGCGCCAACGCCGATATCGCCGCGCGCTACGGCTGGCCGGTGGTTCTGGTGCTCGACGTGTCGGGTGCCGCGCAATCGGCGGCGGCCGTGGCGCTCGGCTGCGCGGCCTACGATTCGCGCATCCGGATCGCGGGCGTGATCCTCAACAAGGTCGCGAGCCCGCGCCACCGCCGTCTGGTGGAGGCAGGGCTGTCGCGGGTGGGCCTACCGGTGCTCGGCGCCTTCCCGCGCGAAGCGGGCCTCGTCCTGCCCGAGCGCCATCTCGGCCTCGTCCAGGCCGGCGAGACCGCCGACCTCCACGCCCGCCTCGACCGGCTCGCCGATCTCGCGGAAACCGCCCTCGATCTCGACGCGATCCTTGCCGTGGCCGGCGGGCACGCCCCCGTCGCAACCGATGGCCTGCCGAGGCCGCCGGCACAGCGGATCGCGGTGGCGCGGGACGCCGCCTTCTCGTTCCTCTATCCGCACATGCTGGCCGGCTGGCGTGCGGCCGGCGCCGAGATCGTGCCGTTCTCGCCGCTGGAAGACGAGGCGCCGGGGGCCGATTGCGACGCCTGCTGGCTGCCCGGCGGCTACCCCGAACTGCATGCGGGCCGGCTCGCGGCGGCACAAAGCTTCCACGGCGGCCTGCGGGACTTCGCGCAGACACGGCCGGTCCACGGCGAGTGCGGCGGCTACATGGTTCTGGGCGAGAGCCTGGAGGATGCGGACGGGTTCACCCATCCGATGTGCGGGCTGCTGCCGGTCGCGACCTCGTATCGGCGGCGCAAGCTCCATCTCGGCTACCGCGTCGCGCATCTCCTCGACGACGGGCTGCTCGGCGTCGCCGGCACGCGCCTCGTCGGGCACGAGTTCCATTACGCGAGCGAACTCACGCCGGCCCCGGGGGACGACCTCGCGCTCGCGCGGGTGACGGATGCGGAAGGGGTACCGCTCGGCCTCGCCGGCCACCGCCGGGGCCGCGTCACGGGCAGCTTCTTCCATCTGATCGCCGGAACGGCGGACGCATGATGCGGGCGAGCCCCGTATCATGCCCTCCGAACGTCGGCAGAGAGTGCTCGGGGTAATGCGCTCTTCGACGTCGATGCCGGTTCGACGAGGGAGAGCACGAGGCCAAGCACCGGCCGGCCCATGCCGCCGCCCCGATGCCGTCAGGCCGGCCGCGCCTCGACGGCGTCGACGACGACTTCCGGGTCCTTCTTGCGGCCGAGGCGGGCGGCGCTGCGCACGATCGCCAGAACCTCGCGGCGCATCTGATCGTCCTCGATCGTCGCGAAGGCCCGCAGCAGATCGACGGCCCCGTGCGCCCGCAGGAAGCCGAACACCTCTGTCTGCTCCTGGGCGGCGGCGCCATCGCCTTCCTCGAAGAAGGCGGAGACCGGGACCTCGAGCAGTCGGGCGATCTCGCGCAGGCGCCCGGCGCCAACACGATTCTGGCCCTTCTCGTATTTCTGGACCTGCTGGAAGGTCACACCCACCGCGGTCCCGAGCGCGGTCTGGCTCAAGCCGCGTGCCTTGCGCAGCGCGGTGATCCGGAGCCCGACGAGGCGGTCGACATCGGTTGTCTGTTTCGGCATCATCTTACGACACGGTCCCTGTTCGATGTCGCGGACCGACCCAAGGACCTTAGGTCGGCAGCGCTTGAGCCTTGGCCAGCGTCTTCGGGTATCTCGAAACGCTTCTACTACCGGGTCAGGTCAGACAGATGCGTTTTGGAGGCAACCGTATCGCAGGGGTTTAGCCTAGCCGCAGCATCACCATGAAGTGCATACGCAATGCAAGAGCCTACCTGTTGCCGGATGAAAGTTTTCGGTTTTCCGATAGGTTTCTGTTCACTAGACGTTCCTGCAGCGAGATCGACGACTCCATCCGGAGTTTGCTGGGATTTCTCACGAATTCGCTGAGGCAGCCCCCCTGCAAGCCACAAGCGGTGCGCAGGGCACTACCTCAGCTTACGATCGAAACTACGTAGAGTCACCATATTCGAGCGGTCGCGTCGGGGCCGGCTCGCTCAGATCGGGAGCGTCACGGCATGTTCATCGCAATGAACCGGTTCAAGGTCGTCAAGGAATCGGCGGAAGACTTCGAGCAGGTCTGGCTCGGACGCGACAGCCACCTCGGCGAGATGGAGGGCTTCGTGGAGTTCCATATGCTCAAGGGGCCGGAGGCGGAGGACCACATCCTCTACGCTTCGCACACGGTCTGGCGCTCGCGCGCCGATTTCGAGGCGTGGACCCGCTCGGAACAGTTCCGCAAGGCGCATGGCCGGGTGCCCGGCACCAAGCCGCTCTATCTCGGCCACCCGCAATTCGAAGGCTTCGAGTCGATCCAGACCCTCGCCCGGCCGCAGAACGAGCAGGCCGCCTGAGCGCCTCGTCCCGGACATCGGATCCAGGGCGAGGCTCCACTTCCTTGCCCTCGTCCGGTGCTCGAGCATCGTGCTGGAAATCAAATCCAGGACGATGCTCGAGCCTCTTGTTGTCGCATCATCTTGTTCCGAAAGCCGGAGGCCACCTTTCGGGATGATGCCTTAGCCTCTTGTTGTCGCATCATCTTTTTCCGAAAGCCGGAGGCCACCTTTCGGGATGATGCTCTGGGAAGATCGACCGAGGGCGTCGCGGGGCGATGCCCCGGGGCGGATGCGCAGGCGCCCGGCCCCGCGGAGGCTTCACCGCAGCCGCGGCAGGAACACCGCCATCAGCCCGAGGGCGGGGAGGAAGGCACAGAGATCGTAGACCCGCTCGATGCCGACATGGTCGGCCACCTCCCCGAGCAGCGCCGCGCCGAGGCCGCCCATGCCGAAGGCGAAACCGAAGAACAAGCCGCCGACGAGCCCGATCCGGCCCGGCAACAATTCCTGTGCATAGACCAGGATCGCCGGCATTGCGGACGCCAGAATCAGTCCGATCGGCACAGAGAGAATCACCGTCCAGAACAGATTCACGTGCGGCAGGGCGAGCGAGAACGGCAACACGCCGAGAATCGAGATCCAGATCACGAGCTTGCGCCCGAAGCGGTCACCGATCGGGCCGCCGAGAATCGTCCCCGCCGCCACTGCTCCGAGGAAGACGAACAGGTAGACCTGTGCGAGCGCCACCGGCACGCCGAAACGGTGGATCAAGTAGAACGTGTAGTAAGAAGAGAAGCTCGCCATGTAGAAGTATTTGGAGAAGATCAGCCCCAGCAGGATCGCGATCGCCGCCACGATCCGCGTGCGGCTAAGGCGGCCGGATGCGGCGCCCGTGCTCTTCCGGGTGGTTCGCGGCATCGTGGCGAGCCGCTGCGCGTACCAGCGGCCGACCGTGCCGAGCATCAGGATGCCGGCGAGCGCGGCGAGGCAGAACCACGCGACGCTGCCCTGGCCATGCGGCACCACGACGAAGGCGGCGAGCAACGGCCCGAGCGCCGTGCCGGCATTGCCGCCGACCTGGAACACCGACTGCGCCAGACCGTAGCGGCCGCCCGAGGCGAGCCGCGCGACCCGGCTCGCCTCGGGATGGAAGATGGCGGAGCCGAGACCGATCAGCGCCGCGGCGGTGAGCAGGGCACCGTACGCCGACGCCACCGACAACAGGGCGAGCCCGGCCAGCGACAGCACCATGCCGACGGCCAGCGAGTAGGGCAGCGGGCGCCGGTCGGTGTAGAGGCCGACCGCCGGCTGGAGCAGCGAGGCCGTCCCCTGGAACACGAAGGTGATGAGGCCGATCTGCCCGAAATCGAGTTGGAAGCCCGCCTTGAGCAGGGGATAGAGCGCCGGCAGAAGCGATTGGACGAGATCGTTGAGGAGGTGCGAGAGGCTGAGGCCCAGGAGCACCGCCAGGGCCGGGGAGGCCTGTCCGCGCGCTTGGGCCGGTGTCGTCACGGCAAGCTCGGGCGAGCCGGGCACTGGATTCTCAATCGCTTCGGCTCTCATGCCGCACTCCGTCCGGAGAGCGGTCCGCACCGATGACCGGACGGCCCTCCCGCATTGATTTGTTCAAAAAATAAGTGCTGATCTTTCAAGGCCTCGCACCGCGATGCCACTGATTCCCTCGTAGAATGCGCGTCTTCCGTCTCACATCGGCCGCCGATCGTATCCAGGGGGATCGATCGGGGGCCCGTCCGCGTTCGGCCCGCACAGCGCGACGGGTCCGGCTGTCTGGAGAATCGATCCGAGGATCGGGCATCCGGAGGGCCGGGCTTTCGTCCGTCGGCTCGTATGTCAGTCCCGTTCAGCCCGAGCAACGGCAACGGCCCGCATCCGGTGCGCGGCTTGCGCGGGCAGCCGCAGAACCGGGCGCGGCGACCGAAAACGTCCCGCATCGGGACACTTCACCGCCCTAGGGCAGCACAACGCGGGACACATGTTTCACGAGCCCCCCCCTCAGCAGTACCAGCGGCTGCCCAGTGACGGGGTGAGCCGCTCCGTCTGGGCCTCGCTTCTGCCGCGGCGGCGGCGCATGGCCCTGCGCGTGGGCATCTCGGCCTCGCTGCTGGCGGCCGATCTCGTGGCGATCTTCGCGGTCGGCTTCGCGGTGGATGCGGCCTACCACGCCTATATCGGCGACGGGGAGCTGATCCCGCTGACGAAAAGCATGAACCTTCAGACGGCCGGCTTCCTGTCCCTGATCGTCGTGCTGACCAACCTGGCCCGCGGCGAGTACAGCATCGAGCGCTGTCTGTCGCAGACGCCACACCTGCAGCGCCGGGCGACGCTCTGGCTCATGGCCTGGGCGGTCGCCCTGCTGGTCGGCTTCGCGACGAAGACGACCCAGGACTTCTCCCGCGTCGCCTCGGTCGCCTTCTTCCTCACCGGCCTGCCCGTCACGATCCTCGTCCGCGCGGCGACGGTGGCGATGGTACGCCGCAGCAGCACCTCCGGCTCGCCCTCCGTCAGCCGCGTCCACCTCGTCGGCTACGAGGAGGACGTGACGAACTTCTACGCCAACAACGATGTCGAGGCGCTGGGATTGCGCATCGTCGGGACGAGCTACCTGCGCCGCCCGGAGCCCACCTCCGGCACGGGGAACGCGGAGATCTTGCTTGCCGAGGATCTCGACCTCGCGGTCTCGGTGGTGCGGTTCCTGCGGCCCGACGACGTGTTCGTGCTGGTGCCGTGGTCGGAGCCCGCCGACATCGAGCGCTGCATCGATGCCTTCCTGCGTGTGCCGGCCGCCCTGCACCTGCGGCCCGGCACGATGATGGACCGCTTCCCCGATCTGCAGGTCGCTCGGGTCGGCCGGCTGGCGGGCATCAATATCGGCCGCCGTCCGCTCTCGGTGGGCGAGATTCTGCTCAAGCGCGCCTTCGACGTGACGCTGGCCGGGATCGGGCTGCTGATGCTCGCGCCCCTGTTCGTCGCGCTCGCCGTGCTGATCAAGCTCGACAGCCCCGGCCCGGTCTTCTTCCGGCAGCGGCGCTACGGCTTCAACCAAGAGGCCTTCGGCGTCTTCAAGTTCCGCAGCATGAAGGCTGCCCCCGACGCCCCCTTCCGGCAGGCCTCGCGCAACGACGAGCGCATCACCCGGATCGGCGCCCTGCTGCGCCGGACCAACCTCGACGAGCTGCCGCAGCTCCTGAACGTGATCCGGGGCGACATGTCGCTCGTCGGCCCCCGCCCGCATGCGCTGGCGCATGACCGCAGCTTCGAGCGCCGCATAGCCCTCTACGCCCGCCGCCACAACGTGAAGCCGGGTATCACCGGATGGGCGCAGGTGAACGGCTTTCGCGGTGAGACCCTGACCGACGCGGCGATGGAGAGCCGCGTCCAGGCCGATCTGCATTACATCGACAACTGGTCGCTCTGGCTCGACATCACGATCCTGTTCCGGACGATCGCCTCGCCGCGCGCCTACCGCAACGCGTGCTGACCGCTACGCGCGACCCGCCTCGTCCAGCAATGCGTCCCCGCGCCCGCGGCAGGCGCCGCACTCCCCCTCGACTTCCAGAATCCGGCTCGTCGGTGTGAAGCCGGCCCCGGCCAGCGTCCGGTCGAGGGCGCTCTCGACGGCCGGGGCGGTCATCTCGTCGATGCCGCCGCAGGTGCGGCAGATCAGAAAGACGAGGCCCGCCCCCGCGCCGTGCTCGTGCCCGCACGAGACGAAGGCATTGCGGCTGGAGATGCGGTGGACGAACCCCTGCTCGGTGAGAAAATCGAGGGCGCGGTAGACCGACACCGCCGCGACCCGGCGCCCGGGGACGCTCATCCGCTCGGCGATGTCGTAGGCGCCGAGCGGCTTATGCTCCGCCGCCACCGCCGCGAGCACGTCCCGCCGCAGCCGCGTGAACTGCAAGGCGCGCGCCTGGCAGAGCCGCTCCGCCCGCTCGATCACGTCCTCGGCCGAGACGGCATGCCCGCCGCAGCCGGACGCGCCATGACCGTGATGGTCGTGCGCGTGCCCGTCGCCGTGTCTGCCGTCGCCTTGGCTGCCGTCGCCTCGGCCGTGCTCCTGCCGCGCGTGACCGCGCATCCCGACCTCTCCGGTCTCGGCGCCCGGTGTCGCCGCTTAGAGTACCTCACGAAACGCCCGATCACCGATCGTCTCCGTTCTGGGCACGGCGGCGCAGCGGGAGTTTCGTGAGAGACACTTATCGTTGCCGCTTGTATCGACACTCGGCACGGGCCGATTGAACTCGGCCCATGTTACAGTGTATCAGCCCGACCAAGATAGGCGTCCGGCGGCAATCGGGCAACGAGGCGGGCAACGGCGCGGGCCGCGATCATTCCCGGCCTCCGCGACACCGCCCGCGCCGGTCCATCCTCGGAGATCCCATGACCCGTGCCGGCGGGACCGTCCGCCTCCCGCGCCGTTCGCTGTTCCGCAGCGGAGTCGGCCCTCGTCTCGCGGCCGCCCTCATCCTGTCGAGCCTGCTCTGGGCCGTGATCCTGTGGGCCAAATCGTGAGCAGAGAAGCCGCGCGCGCGGGCGCCATCCGATTCCAGGGCCTGACGCTCGGCTACGACCGGCATCCGGCGGTTCACCATCTCGACGGCACCATCGCGCCCGGAGACCTGCTCGCCGTGGTCGGGCCGAACGGCGCGGGCAAGTCGACCCTGCTGAAGGGCATCGTCGGCGAGATCCGCCCTCTCGACGGGAGCGTCGAGGCGGGACCGCGCTCCGGCACCATCGCCTACCTGCCGCAGGCCGCCGAGATCGACCGCAGCTTCCCCTTGAGCGTCCTCGACCTCGTGGCGATGGGGCTGTGGCGCCCGCTCGGCGCGTTGCGCAGCCTCACCCGCCAGCGAAGCCGCCTGATCGAGGCGCTCGCGGCGGTCGGGCTCAACGGCTTCGAGGACCGGTCGATCGGCACCCTTTCCGGCGGCCAGTTCCAGCGCGCGCTGTTCGCCCGGCTGATCCTGCAGGATGCGCGGATCATCCTGCTCGACGAGCCCTTCACCGGCATCGACGAGCGCACCACCGCCGACCTGCTCACCCTGATCCGCGGCTGGCACCGCGAGGGCCGCACCGTGGTCGCAGCCCTGCACGACCTCGCCCAGGTGCGCGCGCATTTCGCCTCGACCCTCGTTCTCGCCCGCCGGCCCATCGCCTGGGGGCCGACGCGCGAGGTGCTGACGCCGCCGGTGCTGGCCCGGGCGCTGCGCCTGTCGGAGGCCTGGGACGAGGCCGCCGCCATCTGCCGCCATGACGAGCACAAGCATGACGCGCACAAGCATGACGCGCACGAGGCGCATCATGGGACGGATCACGGCGGCTCCGCGGAGACGCAGGCGCCGGGGCACGGCCATGCCCGGCACGACCACAGCCACGATCATCATGAGCACGACCATCATGATCACGACCATGGCCGCGCGCATCACGGGGCCGTCTCGTGACGTTTGCCGATTGCCTTGATTTCCTGATCGGCCCCTTCGTGGAGTTCGGCTTCATGCGCCGGGCGCTCGCCGGGTGCCTCGCGCTGTCCCTGTCGGCACCGCCGCTCGGCGTCTTCCTGATGCTGCGCCGGATGAGCCTGATGAGCGAGGCGATGAGCCACGCCATCCTGCCCGGCGCCGCCGCGGGCTTTCTCGTCGCCGGGCTGTCGCTGCCGGCGATGACGCTGGGCGGGCTCGTGGCCGGGCTCGCGGTGGCGCTGGCCGCCGGGCTCGTCACCCGCTCGACCGTGTTGAAGGAGGATGCGAGTTTGGCCGCCTTCTACCTGATCTCGCTGGCAGGCGGAGTGTTCCTCGTGTCGCTGCGCGGCTCGCAGGTCGATCTGCTGCACATCCTGTTCGGCACCGTGCTGGCGCTGGACGACGACGCGCTCACGCTGCTCGGCGGCATCAGTAGCCTGACGCTGGTCGCGCTCGCCCTGCTCTACCGCCCGCTGGTGATCGAGTGCGTCGATCCGCTGTTCCTGCGCACGGTCAGTCGCGCCGGCGGCCCGGTGCACTCCGCCTTCCTCGCGCTCGTGGTGGTCAACCTCGTCGGCGGCTTCCAGGCGCTCGGCACGCTGCTGGCAGTCGGCCTAATGCTGCTGCCGGCGATCACCGCCCGATTCTGGGCCGCCGACCTGTCGGGCCTGATCCCGGTGGCGATGCTGGTCTCGATGCTCTCCAGCGTGACCGGCCTGCTGGTCTCCTACCACGCCGGCATCCGGCTCCCGACGGGGCCGGCGATCGTGCTGGCGGCGGGCGCGCTCTACCTCGTCTCGATGCTGGTCGGCCCCCGCGGCGGCCTGATCCATCGACTCGTGCGGCGGCGTCACCTGGAGGCGTGAGGCGAAGCCGAAGCGCTTCGGGGTGCCGGACCGTGCGGCGAGGTCGCGGTTCCGGATTGACCTCACCGTGACCGGGAGGATGCGCCCCGCCGCGCGAAGGCAGCGACCGAACGCGTGACCGGGCTTATAGGGGCGGTCCTCCTCTGGCAGCGTGGCGCCGGCAACACATCGTTCACCATTCCATCACGTGGTTCGGTCCCAAGGCTTTACACAGAACAAAACAAGAACAAAAATCACTCCATCAACAGGGAGTGGAAGCGATGACCAAGCGTGTGCTCTTCACCAGCCTCGTCGAGTTCACCGCCTTTGGCCTGCTCTTCGGAGCGGTCGCGCTCTGGGCGGTAGCCTTGGCGCCGATCCATTAAGGGTTCGCGTTCGAGCGCGGTTTGTTCCGCCCTCGGCTGCGTTGCTCACAGGAAAGGGTGCCGGGCAGGTGTTTTCCGCCCGCCTCGCCGATCCGCACGGCCTCGGGCGCGAAGAGCGGTGGATATCGGGCGTGGTGCGGCGCCTTGGTGACAGACTCGGAAGGCATGGAGCGGCGATCTTAGCGGGCTCCGGGCAGGGTCCTCCATGGCGCGCACACTCAAAGAGGTCGGCTTCGTCCACCTCCATGTCCACTCGTCCTACTCGCTGCTCGAAGGCGGCGTGAAGGCGGGTGATCTCGTCAAGGCGGCCGCGGCCGACCGGCAACCCGCGCTCGCGCTCACCGACACCAATAACCTGTTCGGGGCGCTGGAATTCTCCGAATACGCCGCCAAGGCGGGGATCCAGCCGATCGCAGGCCTGCAGCTCACGATCTGCTTCGAGGCGCCGGACCCGATGGCGCGTCTGCCCCAGGCCGGCTGCGCCAACATCGTGCTGCTCGCCCAGGACGAGGCCGGCTACGGCAACCTTCTGCGGCTCGGAAGCCGGGCCCATTTCGACGGTCCGCTCGGTGCCGCGCCCAACCTCGCCGTCTCGGCCTTGGAGGGGAACGTCGAGGGCTTGATCGGCCTGACCGGCGGGCTCACGGGACCGCTCGACACCAGCCTGCGCGCCGGCCGCGCCGATCAGGCCGCGCGCCGCCTGGAGATCCTGAAAGGGGCGTTCGGCGAGGAGCGGCTCTACGTCGAGATCCAGCGCCACGGCCTCGACGACGAGCGCACCGTCGAGCGCGAATTGCTGCGGCTCGCTGATACGAACGGTCTGGGCATCGTCGCGACCAACGAGCCGTTCTTCGCCAAGCCCGGCGATTACGACGCGCACGACGCCCTGCTCGCCATCGCCGATGGCCGCCTCGTCTCCGACGAGCGCCGCCGCCGGCTGACGCCACGCCACGCCTTCACCACGCGCGCCGCGATGATGGAGCTGTTTCGCGATCTGCCGGACGCGCTCTCGGCCTCGGTCGAGATCGCCATGCGCTGCGCCGTTCGGGCGCGTACCCGCAAACCGATCCTGCCGAATTTCGCCAGCGTCGCCGCGGGCGAGGCCCCGCCCATGGCCGAGGCACTGGCCGAGGCCGCCGAGACGCCGGTTCAGGCGGTGGCCGCCGACGAGCCGACCGAGCTGTGCCGGCAAGCGGAAGCCGGACTGGACCTCCGCCTGAAGCAGCACGGCACCGCCCCCGGCTTCACGGAGGAGGATTACCGCGCGCGGCTGAAGTTCGAGCTCGACGTCATCGTCAAGATGAAGTTCCCGGGCTACTTCCTGATCGTCTCGGACTTCATCAAGTGGGCCAAGGACCACGACATCCCCGTCGGGCCCGGCCGCGGCTCGGGCGCGGGCTCCTTGGTGGCGTGGTCGCTGCTCATCACCGACCTCGACCCGCTTCGCTTCGGCCTGCTGTTCGAGCGCTTCCTCAACCCCGAACGCGTCAACATGCCGGACTTCGACATCGACTTCTGCGTCGAGGGCCGCGAGCGGGTGATCCGCTACGTGCAGCAGCGCTACGGCGAGCGGCAGGTCGGGCAGATCATCACCTTCGGGACATTGCTCGCCCGCGGCGTGCTGCGCGATGTCGGCCGCGTGCTGGAGATGCCCTACGGGCAGGTCGACAAGCTGACCAAGCTCGTGCCGCAGAACCCGGCCAAACCGGTGACGCTGGCCCAGGCGATCGAGGGCGAGCCCAAGCTCCAGCAGGCGATCGAGGAGGAGCCGATCGTCGCCCGCCTCGTCGAGATCTCGAAGAAGCTGGAGGGCCTGCATCGCCACGCCTCGACCCACGCCGCCGGCGTGGTGATCGGCGACCGGCCGCTCGAAGAGCTGGTGCCGCTCTACCGAGACCCGAAGACGGGCATGCGGGTGACCCAGTTCAACATGAAGTGGGTCGAGGAAGCCGGCCTCGTGAAGTTCGATTTCCTCGGCCTCAAGACCCTGACGATGCTGCGGTGCTGCACCGATCTGCTCAAGCAGCGCGGCATCGAGGTCGATCTCGCTCAGATCCCGCTCGACGACAAGAAGACCTACGAGCCGATGGGCCGCGGCGAGACCGTCGCGGTGTTCCAGGTGGAATCCGCCGGCATGCGCAAGGCGCTCTGCGAAATGCAGGCCGACCGCCTGGAGGATATCATCGCGCTAGTGGCGCTCTACCGGCCGGGCCCGATGGCCAACATCCCGGTCTATTGCGAGCGCAAGCTCGGGCGCGACGCCGGCAACGAGGCGAGTTGGTACTTGCACCCGATGCTGGAGCCGATCCTGAAGGAGACCTTCGGGATCATCGTCTACCAAGAACAGGTGATGGAGATCGCTAAGCTCCTGGCCGGTTACTCGCTTGGGCAAGCCGACGTCCTGCGGAAAGCCATGGGCAAGAAGATCCGTGCGGAGATGGACGCCCAGCGCGACCGCTTCGTGAAGGGCTGCGCCGAGAACGGCCTGACCAAGGCCAAGGCCGACGAGATCTTCGACCTGCTCGCCAAGTTCGCCGATTACGGCTTCAACAAGTCCCACGCGGCGGCCTACGCGCTGGTGACCTACCAGACCGCCTATCTGAAGGCGAACCATCCGGTCGAGTTCCTGGCCGCGGCCATGACGCTCGATATCGACAACACCGACAAGCTCGCCGAATTCCGCCAGGATGCGCAGCGCCTGAAGATCACGGTCGAGCCGCCGTCGGTGAACACCTCGGGCGTGGTGTTCGAGGTGCGGGAGGGGCGCATCCTCTACGCGCTCGCCGCGATCAAGGGCGTCGGCCGCTCGGCGGTGGAGTCGATCGTCGCCGCGCGCGGCGACACGCCGTTCAAGGACCTCGCCTGCTTCGCCCGCCGCCTGAACCCGCGCCACGTCAACAAGCGCACGCTGGAAAACCTGATCGCGGCCGGCGCGCTGGACTGCATCGAGCCGGACCGGGCGCGGGCCTGGGCCGCGGTCGAGCCGATGATGAAGATGGCCCAGGGCGCGGCCGAGGCCGAGACCTCGGGCATCGCCGACATGTTCGGCGGCGTCGCCTCGGTGGATGTGGCGTTGCGCATCCCAGCCCACGAATTCTGGACCCACACCGACAAGCTGAAGCGCGAATGCGACGCCATCGGCTTCTTCCTCTCGGGTCATCCGCTCGACGAGTACGGGCCGATCCTCGAAAAGCTGCGGGTCCAGTCCTGGGCCGATTTCTGCCGGGGGGTGCGGGCGGGCACGGCCAGCGTGGGCCGCATCGCCGCCTCGGTGCTCGACCGCTCGGAGCGGCGCACCAAGAGCGGCAACAAGCTCGGCATCGTCATCCTCTCGGATCAGACCGGGCATTTCGAGGCGATCATCTTCTCCGAGGGGCTCAACCAGTACCGCGACATCCTCGAACCCGGCCGGCCGCTGGTGCTGACGATCCAGGCCAACCTGGAGGGCGAGGACGTGCGCGCCCGCATCACCACCGCCGAGCCCCTCGATCAGGCCGCCGCCCGCCACCAGAAGGGCATGCGCATCTTCCTGCGAGACGACCGGGCCCTGAGTTCGGTGCAGCAGCGCCTGACCCTTCGCGGCGAGGGCGAGGTCTCGCTGATCCTCATCCTCGACGGCGGCGAGCGCGAGGTCGAGGTGCGGCTGAAGGACCGTTACCAGGCAACCCCGCAGGTCGCGGGTGCGCTGCGCGCCGTGCCGGGGGTGGTGCAGGTCGAGGTGAACTGAGTGTCTCGCACGAAACGCCCGCTGCGCCGCCGTAGCCCGGAGGGGAGACGGTCGGTGATCGGGCGTTTCATGGGGCATTCGGAGTGGGATCGGCTGCAATCCGCCGCTAACCAATCCGATCATGTCCGCAGGATAGTGGCGCTGCCGCACCGTTCGTGCCTCACCGCCGCCACAGCTCGGTGATTCTGCCAAGGTCTGGTTCGTCCGAACTCAAGGTAACGGGCGTGGGCTCCGATGATTGGGGCTCGCCCGGCGCCGCGCAACGGCCGAAGCCCTGTGATTGCCGCGGCGCCGCGTGAGGCCGCCGCCTGATGGAGTGTGGGATGACCGGACACGGATTGAGAATGGTGGCGGTTGCCGCCCTGATGGGTCTGGCCGGCACGGCGCAGGCGGCGCAGTGCGGCAACAATGCCGCCGGCTTCGAGGCCTGGAAGGACGAGTTCGCCGCCGAGGCCAAGGGCCGGGCAAGCCCGGCCTCGCTCGCGGCGCTCGCCAATACGTCCTATTCCACCGCGACCATCTCGGCCGATCGCGGCCAGAAGAGCTTCAAGCTCTCGCTCGACCAGTTCCTGGCCAAGCGCGGCGGCAACGTCATCGTCTCCCGCGGGCGCGCCCTCAAGGCGCAGAATGCGGCGCTGTTCGCCTCGATCGAGCAGCGCTACGGCGTGCCGCCGGGCCCGCTCCTGGCGATCTGGGGCATGGAGACCGGCTTCGGTGCCGTGAAGGGCAACGTCAACACCCTCTCGGCCGTGGCGACGCTCGCCTATGATTGCCGCCGCTCGGCCTACTTCACCGATCAGCTCTACGCCGCGCTCAAGCTCGTCGACAGCGGCGTGCTGACCCCCGCCACCCGCGGAGCGGCCCATGGCGAGGTCGGCCACACCCAGTTTCTCCCTAAGAACGTCCTGACCTACGGCGTCGGCGGCAGTCTCGACAGCGCGCCGGTCGCGCTGAACTCCACCGCCAACTTCCTGAAAGGTCACGGTTGGCAACGGGGCGCGGGCTACCAGCCCGGCGAGCCGAACTTCGCCGCGATCCAGGGCTGGAACGCGGCGGGCGTCTACCAGCGCGCCATCGCGCTGCTCGGCGCGCGGATCGACGGGCAGTAGTCCGCTTCGCAGTTCCGTCAGGGCGAGCGGGGCGAAGCCCTTCAGCGGCGTGCCCGATCCGGCGCGCTCGCGCCCTGGCTCGCCGACGCTCCGCCTCGCGATGACGGAGGCGAGAACGACGCGCAGGCCGCGCGCCGCTCCCGCAGGCGCTCGGCCACGAGCGCCTGGAGCGACCACAGGTGCCGGTCGTGGATGCCGAGCCGGGCGCAGGCCTCCACGGTGCGGAGCAGATATTCGGCGCTCGGGCCGAGATGCCCACAGGCCGCCGCGATCTTGTCGGCGATCTCGGCATCCGAGAGGCGGCCGGTGTAGCGGTCGCTCTGCCGGTTCACCATGAAGGTCAGCGCCGTGACCGGCCCGGCCTCCGTCTCCACCGAGACCCAGCGGCCCTCGTAGCCCTTGCCCTTCATCTCCCGCCGCCAGACCGGCATCAGAATGGCGTGCGGGTCGACATCGTCCAGGCGGAAGGCGACGCCACGGCAGAGTCCGCCCCGGTCGAGCCCGAGCACCAAGCCGGGACTCTCCGGCGTGCCGCGAAACCGCCGCTGCAGCAGGCAAAAGCGGCGATGCCAGCCCCGCAGCGTGCCGAGCCGGTGCTCGTGATAAGCGAATTCCGGGTTCCACAGCAGCGAGCCGTAGGCGAACACCCACAGGCCGCCCTCAGGCGAGGCGCGGCGCGCCAGCATCGCCGCGAGTTCGGGCGCGAGGTCGTCGTCGGAGAGAAGCGTCAGCGCATTCGGGTCGTCGGAGATGGGCTCGGAATGGGCACGGGCGATGAGGTCGAGGGAAAGCGACAGGGGACGAGGGGCCATCGGTCCGGAACGGACCATTTTTGGGGGTGTGGGCGCAACCCCCTTCAGGCCCCCGGCGAATCCAGCTCCGCAAACGGCTCGCTGCGATGCCCCTCGCAGGTCTCCTCCTCGTCGCCCAGGACGGTGAGGGCGCCGCCCTCCTCCCGCAGCACGAGCTTGGGCCGTTCCGGCTTGCCGAAGGTGCGTCCGCTCATCCGGGTTGAGACGCAGTAGAGCCGGCGCCCGCCATCCTCGAACGGGCCGGCGATTCGGCTATGCGCGAACCGCACCGGGATCAGCGAGACCGAGCCGAAGGCGACCTGACGCAGGGCCAAAGCCGCGATCCGCTCGCGGACCGTGCCGGTCGAGGCGGAGGGCGAAGGCGGGGCGGCGGTCGCGGTGCAGCCGCCGACCGCGAGAACCATCGCCAGCATCACCCCGCCGCGCCGCCCGACCATCACCGAATCACCCGTTGCGGGAAAAGCGTAGCAGTTTCGATCAGGGCGGGAAATGAATTCACCATCGCAACTCGATTTCGGCGTGCAAAGCAGTCCCGTTCCGGCATCGGAATGATTATCTCGTTCCCCATGCAATGGATCGACGATGGCCTGGTGATCGGCCTGCGCAAGCACGGCGAGACCGGAATCGTGCTCGAACTGATGACGCCGGAGCACGGGCGCCATCTCGGGCTCGTCCATGGCGGGCGCTCGCGGCGGATGCAGCCGATGCTCCAGCCCGGCAACACGCTCCGCGCGACGTGGCGGGCGCGGCTCGATGGGGCGCTCGGCTCCTATGCGGTCGAGCCGCTGACCCTGAACGCATCGCGCCTGATGGATTCCGGCCTCGCGCTCTACGGTGTCGCGCATCTCTCGGCGCTGCTGCGGCTCCTGCCGGAGCGCGATCCGCATCCGGCGCTCTACGAGGCGGCGCAGATCCTGCTCACCCATCTCGACGATCCCGAGATCGCGCCCGCGCTGATGGTGCGGTTCGAACTGGCGCTGCTGGCCGGGCTCGGCTTCGGCCTCGACCTGTCGCATTGCGCGGCCACGGGCGCCAACGACGCCCTGGTCTACGTTTCGCCCAAGAGTGGGCGCGCAGTCAGCGCCTCGGCGGGCGAGCCTTTTCGCGATCGCCTGCTGCCGCTTCCCCCCTTCCTGCGCGACCGCGACCAACCGGGCAGCGGCTGGCGCACGCCCGACGCCCACGACGTTCGGGAGGGGTTTACCTTGACGGGGTACTTCCTCGATCAGCATGTCTGGCGCCCGCGGGCGCAAGACACGCCGGAGGAACGCGCACGATTCGTCGCACTCGGCACTGGCCCGAGTTGACCGTGTTCGTGTTATGTTCTGGTACATTTCGAGAAGCGCCGTGACCCGTCAGGACGGGGAACGGTGGCGGACGCCGACGCAAGGTCGGCGCCCGGACTGAACTGACGATGTGGAGTGAGTGATGGGCCAGCCCGTCCTGCCGCCGCCGAGCGACGGCATCGAGAGCGTCGAGCTGAAGACGGCGCTGGAGGAGCGCTACTATGCCTATGCGCTCTCCACGATCATGCAGCGCGCGCTGCCCGACGCCCGCGACGGCCTGAAGCCGGTGCATCGGCGCATCCTCTACGGTATGAACCTGCTGCGCCTGAACCCGACCTCGGCGTTCAAGAAATGCGCGAAGATCGTCGGCGACGTGATGGGTGACTTCCACCCCCACGGCGACCAGGCGATCTACGACGCGCTGGTACGCCTCTCCCAGGACTTCGCCCAGCGCTACCCGCTCGTCGACGGCCAGGGGAATTTCGGCAACATCGACGGCGACGGTCCGGCGGCCTACCGCTACACCGAGGCGCGCCTCACGGAAGTCGCCCGCCTGCTGCTCGACGGGATCGAAGAGGACACGGTCGATTTCCGCGCCTCCTACAACGGCGAGAAGGAGGAGCCGATCGTCCTGCCGGCGGCCTTCCCGAATCTTCTGGCCAACGGCAGCCAGGGCATCGCGGTCGGCATGGCGACCTCGATCCCGCCGCACAACGCGGCCGAACTCTGCGACGCGGCGCTGTACCTGATTCAGAACCGCGAGGCGACGTCCGAGCAGCTCTGCACCTTCGTGCAGGGGCCGGACTTCCCCACCGGCGGCATCCTGATCGACACGCCCGAGACCATCCGCGAGGCCTACCGCACCGGCCGCGGGGGTTTTCGCGTGCGCGCCCGCTGGGCCAAGGAGGATCTCGGCCGCGGCACGTGGAACATCGTCGTCACCGAGATTCCCTACGGCGTGCCGAAGGCCCGCCTCATCGAGAAGCTCGCCGACCTGCTGCAGGAGAAGAAGCTGCCGCTGCTCGCCGACGTGCGCGACGAATCGGCGGAGGACGTGCGTGTCGTGCTGGAGCCGCGCTCGCGCTCGGTCGATCCGGTGATGCTGATGGAATCGCTGTTCCGGCTCTCGGAGCTGGAATCGCGGATCCCGCTGAACCTCAACGTGCTCGTCGGCGGCGTCGTGCCCCGCGTCATCGGTCTCGCCGAGTGTCTGCGCGAGTGGGTCGATCACCGCCGCGTCGTGCTTCAGCGCCGCTCGAGCTACCGCCTCGGCCAGATCGAGCGGCGCCTCGAAATTCTCGGCGGCCTGCTCATCGTCTATCTCGACCTCGACGAGGTGATCCGCATCATCCGCGAGGAGGACGAGCCAAAGGCCGCCCTGATGGCCCGGTTCGAACTCACCGAGGTCCAGGCCAACGCGATCCTCGACACCCGCCTGCGCTCCCTGCGCAAGCTCGAAGAGATGGAGCTGAAGCGCGAGTTCGAGGCACTGACCGCGGAGAAGGAGGGGATCGAGGGATTGCTGGCCTCCGAGAAGCTCCAATGGTCGGAGATCACCCGGCAGATCCGCGCGGTGAAGAAGACCTTCGGGCCCGAGACCAAACTCGGCCGCCGCCGCACCACGCTCGAGAACCCGCCCGACACCGCCGGCATCGACTTCACCGCCGCCATGGTCGAGCGCGAGCCGATCACGGTGATCCTGTCCGAGAAGGGCTGGATCCGGGCGCTCAAGGGGCATGTGACCGAACTGGCGGGGGTCGCTTTCAAGGGCGACGACACGCTGAAGGTCGCCTTCCTCAGTGAGACGACGGCCAAGATCCTGCTGCTCGCTTCGAACGGCAAGGTCTTCACCATCGAAGCCTCGAAGCTGCCCGGCGGGCGCGGCTTCGGCGATCCGGTGCGGCTGATGGTCGATCTCGACGACGGCACCGAGATCGTCGCGGCCCTGCCCTACAAGCCGGAGAGCAAGCTGCTCGTCGCCGGCTCGGACGGGCGCGGCTTCATCGCGCCGTCCGACGCGCTGGTCGCCAACACCCGGAAGGGCAAGGCGATCCTCGGCCTCGACGAGGGGACGCGCGCGGTGCTGCTGGTGCCGGCCGAGGGCGACCACGTCGCCGTCTGCTCATCCGACAAGCTGATGCTGGTCTTCCCGGCCTCTGAAGTCACGGAACTCGGCCGCGGCAAGGGCGTGCGCCTGCAACGCTGCCGCCAGAGCCAGCTTGCGGATGCCTGCGTCTTCACACTGGCGGAGGGCCTGCCCTGGCGCGATGGCTCGGGTCAGGCGCGGCTCGCCAATGCGGGCATGCTGGAGAAGTGGATGGGCCACCGGTCCGATGCCGGCACGCTGATGACCCGCAGCTTCCCGAAATTCGAGCGGTTCGGGAAGTAGTGTTTGGGACTTTCGGGCGGTGCCCTGTAGGGCGCCGCTCGGCAGCGTGATGGGTCCGAGGCCGTTAGCGGCGACGGAACTGCTGGCCGCCGCGCTGGGGCGGACGGGGACCGGAGCGCTCGTCCTTGTGACGGAACACGAGGCGTCCCTTCTCAAGGTCGTAGGGGGACATCTCGACGGTGACGCGGTCGCCGGCCAGGGTCTTGATGCGGTTCTTCTTCATCTTGCCGGCCGTGTAGGCGACGATCTCGTGACCCTGATCGAGCTGCACGCGGTAGCGCGCGTCCGGCAGGATCTCGACGACCAAGCCGTCGAACTGCATCAATTCCTCTTTTGCCATACATCTATCTCCGGCCGGGCTGCCTGCACGGGGCGCTCCGGCAAAATCAAAAATCGGTCTATCGTGCGAAACGCGCGGCGCTGCGGGTCCGATCCGCTCGGGACGAGAGGCGTCAGCGATGCCGGGCGTCGGGTGCCTTTCGCGAAACTCCCGGATCGGGGAGTCCTCCCTCCGGCCGGACAAGCGGCACGACGGGTGTTTCGCGAAGGGCACCAATCCTGCGACTTAAGCGTCGGACGCGGTTTGTGCAAGAATATCCGCCACGCAAGGTCCGCTTAACCTCAATGCCGGGTGGAATCATGCGGTCTCCGCCGGCTCATGGCGTGACGTCGTTGCCGGCAAAGTCGAGGCGCCCGTCGGGAAGCCGGCGCCATGCGGTGACCGAGAACGGCGGCTTCACGAGATCGCCGCCTGCGTCGAACGCCACCTCGCCGAGCACCGTCCGCAGGGGGGCGCCGCCATGCAGGAAGGCCGCGACCTTGGCCGGCTCGACCGAGCGCGCGCCCTCGATCCCCTGCCGCACGACCTCGACCGCCGCGTAGGCCGGGCCTGCGAACATCTCGACCTCCGCACTCCGCGGCGTCCTGGCGCCCCTCGGCTCGGGCAGGCGGGCGGGCGCGGGCGCCACCGTCATCAGCGTGCCCTCGGCGCCGGGAACCTGCGAAAAGTCCCTGTCGAGCAGCCCGTCGCTGCCGATCACCTGCGTCGACAGGCCGGCCTCGCGCATCGCGCGGATCAGGGCTCCGGCCGGGGCCGACAGGCCGCCGAAATAGATCGCCTCGATCCCGAGCGCCCGCAGCTTGGCGACAAGCGCCGCGACCTCGCGGTCGTCGCGGGAGACGCCCTCGAACAGGCGTTCCCCCCCGCCGCGGGCTTTGAGGGCGCGCGCGGCCTCGTCGGCGAGCCCGCGACCGAAGCTGGTCTTGTCGTGGACGATGGCGACCGGCTTGCCGCGGAACCGCTCGGCGAGCAGCGTGCCGCCGAGCGCGCCCTGCTGCGCGTCGCTGCCCGCGAGGCGGAACAGCAGGCCGGCGCCGCGGCGGGTCAGGGGCGCCCAGGTCGCGCCGGGCGTGACCGAGACGATGCCGGCCTCCTCGTAGACCGAACTCGCCGCGGCGGCGGCGCCCGAGGTCAGCGGGCCGATGACGAAGCGCACGCCGCTGCCGGCGAACTTGCGCGCGACCGACACCGCCTGTTTCGGGTCGGCGCCGTCGTCCTGCACCACGAGTTGGAGCTTGCGCCCCATCACCCCGCCGGTGCGGTTGATCTCGGCAACCGCCTGCTCGGCGCCGAGCCGCGCACCCTGGCCGAACCCGGCATCCGGCCCGCTCAACGGCGCGGCAAGCCCGATCTTCAGCGGCTCGGCGGCGCCGACGGGAGCCGCGAACGTCAGGGCGAGAATGGTTGCCAACGCGCTCCGCTTCGACACACCAAACTCCCGTCCGGCCACTGGAAAATCCCCGGACCTTGATGAAGTCCGCCCGATGGCGTTGCAAGCGCCACGGTTGGCCGCATTGCGGAACGGGCGGGCAGACCTACCTCTCCCATGACGGGACGGTCGGGGGCGGCGGAACCGGTATTGTCAGGACGTGAACCCCATGCTCTCCACCGAGGACGACATCCTGCGCGCCGCCGAGGGCTGGCGACGCGAGGGCCGCGCGGTCGCGCTCGCCACCGTGATCGAGACCTGGGGCTCGGCGCCGCGCCCGGTCGGCAGCCATCTCGTCATCGACGGCGACAGCCGCTTCCTCGGCTCGGTCTCCGGTGGCTGCGTCGAGGGCGAGGTCATCACCGAGGCGCTCGACGTGATCGAGGACGGGCGCCCGCGCACCCTGGAATTCGGCGTCGCCGACGAGACCGCGTGGCGGGCCGGCCTCTCCTGCGGCGGCCGCATCCGCGTCTTCGTCGAACGCATCGACTGAGCCACAGGCGCCCGTGCCAATCCCACCCGCCGCCTCATCCTGAGGTGCCGCAGCGAAGCGGAGGCCTCGAAGGATCCTCCAGAGTCCTCGCGATCCCTGGAGGATCCTTCGAGGCCGCTTCGCGGCACCTCAGGATGAGGACGTGAGTTGGAGCGAAGGTCGCGTGGCTCCGCCGGTTCTTCGAGCCAAAACCCGACTTGGCCTGCCTCCGACTTGCTCTATCGCTTTCCCGAGACCCCCATGCGCCTCGACACTCTGTCGGCCCTCAACGCGGAGCGCGCAGCGCGCCGCCCGGCCCTGATCGTCACCGATCCCGAGGACGGCGGCCAGCGCCTCGTGCGCGCTGCCGAGATCGACGACGACCCGCTCGGCCCCCTGCTGCGCGAGCGCCTGCGCAGCGGTCGCAGCGGCCTCGGCGAGGGGCCCGACGGGCACCCGGTCTTCGTCGCCGTCCACGCCCCGCCGGTGCGCTTCGTCGTCGTCGGCGCCGTGCACATCTCCCAGGCCCTGGTGCCGCTCGCGAGCCAGCTCGGCCTCGACCTCACGGTGATCGATCCGCGCACGGCCTTCGCCAGCCCGGAGCGGTTTCCCGGCGTGCGCCTGATCGCCGAATGGCCGGACGAGGCGCTTCGCGACATCGGGCCGCTCGACGCCTACACGGCTTTGGCCGCGCTGACCCACGATCCGAAGATCGACGACCCCGCCCTCGTCGCGGCCCTGCGGGCGGACTGCGCCTATATCGGCGCGCTGGGCTCGCGGAAGACCCATGCCCGGCGCGTCGAGCGGCTGAAGGAGGCGGGGTTCGACGAGGCAACGATCGGCCGGATCCATGCGCCGATCGGGCTCGACATCGGCGCCGTCTCGCCCGCCGAGATCGCGCTGTCGATCCTCGCCCAGGTCGTCGCGACCCTGCGCCAGGACCGCATCAAGACCCCCGACGCGGCGGTGGGACGCTGAGCCCATGCAGTTCGGACCCGTCGCGACCCGCGACAGTGCGGGGCTCATCGCCGCCCATACCGTGCGCGCCGAGGGCGCCAGCCTGAAAAAGGGCCGGCCGATCCCCGCCGAGGAGGCCTTGCGGCTCGCCGAATCCGGAATTCCCGAGATCCTGGCCGTCCGGCTCGATCCCGGCGATGTCGGCGAGGACGCGGCGGCGGCTCGCCTCGCCCAGCATCTCGCCGGGGCGGGCCTGCGCGCGGAGGCTCCGTTCACCGGGCGCTGCAATCTCTTCGCCGAGGCCGCGGGCTTGTTCGTGGTCGAGCCGGCCGGCATCGACGCGGTCAACGCCGTTGACGAGGCGATCACGGTGGCGACCCTGCCGGCCTTCCGGCCGGTGGCCACGGGCGAGATGGTCGCGACGGTAAAGATCATTCCCTACGCGGTCGCCGCCGCGCCGCTGGAGCGGGCGCTCGCCGCCACCGACACGCCGCCGATGCGGCTTGCCCCTTATCGTCTCCAGCGTGTCGGCGTGGTCTCGACGCTGCTGCCCGGCCTGAAGGCCGCGACCGTCGCCAAGACCCTGCGCGTGCTCGCCGAGCGGCTGGCGCCGACGGGTGCGCGGATCATCGCCGAGACCCGCGTACGGCACGAGGCCGGCGCGGTCGCGGGCGCCATTGCCGGGGCGGTGGCGGAGGGGGCGGAACTGGTCGTGGTGTTCGGCGCCTCGGCCATCGCCGACCGGCGCGACGTGATCCCGGCCGGGCTGGAGGCGGCGGGCGGCCGGGTCGAGCAGTTCGGCATGCCGGTCGATCCCGGCAACCTGCTGCTGCTCGGCGCCCTCGGCACCGTGCCGGTGATCGGCGCACCGGGCTGCGCCCGCTCGCCCAAGGAGAACGGCTTCGACTTCGTCCTGCACCGCCTCCTCGCGGGCCTCCCCGTGACGCGGGCCGACATCGTGCGCCTCGGCGTCGGCGGCCTGCTCACCGAGATCCCCCTGCGCGGCCAGCCGAGATCGGGCAGTGACGGTGTCTGAGCCGCGCATCGGCGCGGTGATCCTCGCCGCCGGCCTCGGCTCCCGCTTCGGGCAGGCCGCGAAGATGCTCGCGCCCTATGCCGGCGAGCCGATGGTGCGCCGCGCCGCCGAAGCGGCTCTGGCCTCGTGCGCCGGGCCTGTCGTCGCGGTGCTCGGCGCGCATGCCGCGGCAGTGCGGGCCACCCTCGCCGGGCTCGACCTGATGCTGGTCGAGAATCCCGATCCCGCCGGCGGCCTCTCGGCCTCGCTACGGCTCGGCCTCGCCGCCTTGCCGCCGGAAACCGAGGCGGCGGTGGTGCTGCTTGGCGACATGCCGCGGATCGGGCCGGTTCATATCGATGCGCTGATCGCGGCCTATACCGGCGCGACGCCGCGCCCCTCCGCCGTGGTCCCGATGAGCGGCGGGCGCCGCGGCAATCCGGTGCTGCTCGACCTCGCCCGCCTCGGTGCCGACCTCGCGGCACTGACCGGCGACCACGGCGCGGGGCCGATCCTGAAGCGGCGCGGCGACGTGCTGGAACTGCCGGCCGATCCGGCGGTCACCTTCGATGTCGACACCCCGGGGGCACTGCGGGGCTGAGTGTCTCTCACAAAACTCCCGCCGCGCTGTCATCGCCAGAACGAGAACGGTCGGGGACCGGGGGATTTGTGAGGCACTCCAAATCCTCAGCCCTTCCTTCAACTCTTGCGCGCCTCGCGCTTCGCCTCCGTCCGGCAGCGGTCGGAGCAGTAACGCACCTCGTCCCAGACCCGCTCCCACTTCTTGCGCCACGCGAAGGGGCGGCCGCACTGAGCGCACATCTTTTGAGGGAGATCGCCCTTACGACGCATCGGCGGCATTGGCTGGAGCATCGTCCCGAAAGGTGGCCACCGGCTTTTTCGAAAAAGACGATGCAAAAACAAAAGGCGAGAGCCTCGTCCTGGATCCATCTAGGACGAGGCTCCACATCTAGCGCCCGATCTGCCCGGCCTCGTTGAGCGGCACCTGGCTCCAGCGGGTGAACTGCACGTAGCCGTCGCGGGCGGCCACCACGACCTGGCGGCGGTAGCGGTGCACCACGGTGCCGGGGGCGTGGCGGTGGGCCTCCTGCCAGCCGTCGGCGGCGGCGACGAAGATGCGGGCGTTGCCGAGCCGGGCGATGGTCTCGATCGTGCCGAAGGCGCGCACGCGGCGCAGCACTTCGGCGACGTCCTTGTGGAAGTCGAGGGTGCGGTCGGCGTCGTTCACCCGCGGCCAGTAGGAGCCGTCACCCTGCGGCTCCGCCTTGCGCCAGCGCTCGGCCAGATCCTTCCCGATCGGCCCGAGGGCGAGGCGGCGGGCCGCCATCTGGCACTTGGTGAGCAGCGTCTCGTGAGTCTCGCCGCTGTCAACGAGGAAGATGTCCTGGGCGAGGATATCGCCGGTGTCGAAGCCCTGCTCGGCGAGCACGTGGGCGGTGACGCCCCAGCTCTCGTAGCCATCGAGAACCGCCTTGAAGAGCGGGTAGGGCCCCCGCCCCGTCGGCAGCGGCGAGGGGTGGAGGTTCAAGGCGTAGCGCACCCGCCCGTGCCAGCCCCGCACCAGCCAGGGATAGCCGGAGACGACGAGCACCACGTCGCGGCCGTGCTCGTGGGCGAGTTGCTCGATGTTGTCGGGCAGCAATCGCGAGAGCTGGATCGGGATGCGGTGGCGCCGGGCCTGGGCCACCACGACCTCGTTGTGATCGTAGATGCCGTCACAGGGCCGGGTGAACAGCTTCACCGGCGTCCAGCCGGCTTCGATCAGCCCGTCGAACACACCGCCGAGGAAGTCGATGCCGGCAAAGGCGAATTTCATGGGCAGAGACGTCCCGTTTCCTGGTCGCCCTGCGACGTTCGGCGCAGGTCTGCGGCGGCTTTGATCGGCTCCACGCCGACCGGCTCCGCCTTAGCTAGTGGATTTCAGGCATGGGTGAAATCTTCGCGCAAAATCGTCGGGCGGACGCCGCGCGACAGGGGGCTTCATGGAACGAGTCGTGATCTACGGCGGAACCGGCGGCATCGGCCTGGCCACGGCGCGGGCCCTGCGCGAACGGGGCGCGGCCCTCCACCTCGTCGGCCGCGATCCGGAGCGTCTGGAGCGGGCGGCCTCCGAACTCGGCGAGACCGGCTTCACCGCGGGCGACGTCACCGATCCGGCCCTGTTTCCGCGCGTCGCCTCGGAGGCGGGCTCGCGCCTCGGAGGCCTCGTCTACGCGGTCGGCACGATCCAGCTCGCGCCTTTGGCCAAGCTCGACCCGGCGCGCATCGAGATGGATTTCCGCATCAACGCGCTCGGCGCCTTTCTGGCGGTGCAGGCGGCGGCTCCCGCGCTCAAGGCCGGAGCGGGAGAGGCAAGCGCGGGCGTGGTGCTGTTCTCCACCGTCGCCGTCGCGCAGGGGTTCTCGCACCATGCCTCGGTCGCCATGGCCAAGGGGGCGGTGGAGGGGCTCGCCCTCTCGCTGGCGGCGGAACTCGCCCCCGCGATCCGGGTGAACGTGGTCGCCCCCTCGCTGACCCGTACGCCGCTCGCCGAGACCATCACCCGCAACGCGACGCTGGCCTCCGGCATCGCGTCGATGCACGCGCTCCAGCGCCTCGGCGAGCCCGAGGATGTCGCCGCACTCGCCGCCTTCCTCGTCGGACCGGAGGCGGGCTACGTCACGGGGCAGGTGATCGGTGTCGATGGCGGGCGTTCCTCGCTGCGTACCAAGGGGTAAGCCACCCTCGGGCGTCCTCCCGAACGGTGGCGGCGGCTTTCGGAAAAGTCGATGCCCTAAAGCGCGCTCCAGATCGCGAGGGAGACGTAGGGGTTCCACTGGTCGAGCGGCGTCTCGATCTGGCCTCCGGCGGAGAGGCGGAAGCGGTAGCCGCCCATCGCGTAGTCGGTGACATGCAGCCCGACGCACCATTTCCGGTAATCGGTCCGGTCGCCGTAGACGGCCGCCTCCGGGCCGAGATACGCGCCGAACAGCGCGGTACCCCAGGACAAGCGGGCATAGGCGTCGCCGCGGGCAGAGCCGAGGATCACCGTCGCGGTCGTCAGGGTCGTTGCGGTCGGTCGCGCCCAGACCTCGCCGTGCAGGCGAAAACCCGCCCGCAGGGGGAGCGCCTGCACGAAGCCGGGGCCGGACAGCGCCTCCCAGGAGGCTTCCGGGCCGGCGAAAACCGTCACGGCTCCCCATTCCCGGATGAACTGGTAGCCGCCGAGGGCCGCCCCGAGGGCGGTGATGCGCATCAGGACCGGCGTGCCGCCTCCGCCTTCCAGCCGCACGCCACCCCCGGCCGTCACCAAGGCGACGGGGCCATCACGGTCGAACCGATCGAAGACGAGCTTCGCTCCGGCTGCGGAAAACGTGGAAGCGCCGGCTTCCATGCTGCCGAACAGGACGGTCCGAAGGGTCGCGTCGTCAGCGCGGGCCGGGTCACAGGCGAGGATAACGGCCGGGGCGAGAACAGCGAGGGCGCGACGGCATGGCGCCCGCCGGGAGGGAGCCGGGTGGCGCAAACCATCATGGGAGGATGCGCGTTTCGACATTGGAGGTCGCGCAGAAGTCGGCGGAACGACCAATGATTGTCACAGCAAACCGCCGTGGTTAAGAGAAATTTACAACTTAAGATAAGTCATCGGTGCGGAGTTACCTGAGATAAAGATGATGGCAGTCGCGACAACCTGAGCATGGAAAGGCTCCGTGTGGCACGGCACGCGCGCACCGGTCGGAGCGCTTGGCGGATGGTCCGGGTTGGGCTAGAGCCGCGCTTACCGAAAAATCCAACGGCCGAGCCGGTTTGTCCTCCGCTGCGCGCACTTCCGACGTTCTCACCATGCTTGCGAGCCAGGAGAGCGAGCGTCTGACCGTCGGCGACATCATCGCCGTGCTGCGGGATCGCGCCTTCGCGCTGCTCGTGGTTCTGCTCGGGCTGCCCAACTGCCTGCCGATGCCGCCGCCGATCCCGCTGGTCTGCGGTCTGGTCCTGCTCGTCATCGCCATTCAGATCGTGGCCGGCATGTCCGCCCCATGGCTGCCGCGTCGGCTGCTCGATCAGTCGATCGCCCGCGAAACGGTGGCGAAGGCGGTGAAGCGGGCGGTACCCCTGCTGCGCCGGCTGGAGCGCTGGTCGCGCCCGCGCCTGAGCGTGTTCGACGGTGCCGTCGGCATGCGCGGCATGGGCGTGCTGATCCTGGCGCTGGCGCTAGCGCTGATCGTGGCCCCGCCCTTCTTCGGCCAGATCCCGCTCGGGCTCGCGGTCTCGCTGATCGGCCTCGGACTGGTGGAGCGCGACGGGTTCGTGGTGCTGATCGGCCTGTTGATCGGTGGCGTCGGCGTCGGGATCTCGATCGGCTTCGTCTACACCCTGTTCGCCAGCATCATGGGCGCCTTCGCCTGGCTCTCGCAGGCGATCCCCGGCCTCGGGCTGTAGCACCTCCACAGGCGGCCGACCCACCCCTTTTCCTGAACGGGACTGCTTTGCCGGCAGAGGCTGCGCGCCTTCGATCGGGGCGCCGGCCGCTCGTCGCGACCTGCGAGCGTCAGCGAGACGATGAGTGCGGAGGCACGGGGCGAATCGCCGGAAACGGGATCGCGTCCGCTGCGCTGACGCTTTCGAAGTCCCCTATCCCAACTGCTCGATCATCCCGTCGCGGATCGTCACGCGGCGGTCCATGCGGGCGGCAAGATCCATGTTGTGGGTCGCGATCAGCGCCGCGAGGCCGGAAGCGCGCACGAGCTGGAGCAGGATGCTGAAGACCCGCCCGGCGGTCTGGGGGTCGAGGTTGCCGGTCGGCTCGTCGGCGAGCAGCAGGCGAGGCCCGTTGGCGACCGCGCGGGCGATGGCGACGCGCTGCTGCTCGCCGCCCGATAGTTCGGCCGGGCGATGCGGCAGCCGCTCCTTCAGGCCGAGGAAGCCGAGGAGTTCGGCGGCGCGCGCCTCCGCCTCCTTGCGGGCCAGCCCGCGGATGAGCTGCGGCAGCACCACGTTCTCCAGCGCCGAGAATTCCGGCAGCAGATGGTGGAACTGGTAGACGAAGCCCATCTCCTCGCGCCGAAGGCGGGTCCGCTCGCCATCCGACATGCCGGCCGTGGGCTGGCCGCCGATATAGACCTCGCCGCCGTCCGGCCGCTCCAGGAGGCCGGCGACGTGGAGCAGGGTCGATTTGCCCGCGCCCGAGGGCGCGACCAAGGCGACCAACTCGCCCGGCCAGATCGCGAGATCGGTGCCGCGCAGAATTTCGAGCGTCCCCTCGCCCTGGTGGTAGCGGCGCTGGACGCCGGCGAAGAACAGGGCCGGCACGGGCTGGGCGCCGCCGGCATTCGTCTGAGCCATATCGGGGGCGTTCCGTCAGCCGTAGCGCAGGGCCTGCACCGGATCGAGCCGGGCGGCGCGCCAGGAGGGATAGAGGGTCGCCGCCAGCGACAGCAGCACCGAGGTGATCACGATGATGACGACCTCGCTCGTGTTCATCTCGGCCGGGATCTCAGCGAGGAAGCGCACGGTCGGGTCCCAGGCGGTGGGAAACAGGGTGCGCTGGATCGGCTTGATGTTGAGGGTGAACAACACCCCGCCGATCAGACCGATCGCCGTGCCGACGAGGCCGATCAGTGCCCCGTTGATGAGGAAGACCCGCATGATCGTGCCTGGCGTCGCCCCCATGGTGCGCAGGATCGCGATGTCCGAGGACTTGTCGCGCACGAGCAGGATGAGCCCTGAGATGATGTTGAGGGTCGCCACGATGACGATGAGGTTGAGGATCAGGAACATCACGTTCCGCTCCACCTCCAGCGCCCCGAAGAAGGTGCGGTTGGTCTGGCGCCAATCGGTCAGCAGCACCGGGCGTTCGGCCGCCATTTCCAGAGGCTCGCGCATCTCGCCCACCGCGTCGGCGTTGTCGAGATAGATCTCGATCACGCTGACATCGCCGTCGCGGTTGAAGAAGGCCTGCGCCTCCGTCAGCGGCATGAAGGCCATGGTGGTGTCGAAATCGGTCACGCCGATCTCGAAGATCGCCTTGACGGCGTAGGTCTTGGTGCGCGGGGCGGTGCCGAACGGCGTGCTCGCGCCCTTCGGCGTCGAGAGCGTCACCTGATCGCCCGCCTGGAGGCCGAGAGCGTCGGCAAGCCGCTTGCCGAGCGCCACCCCCTGGCCGTCGTCGAAGTTTTCGAGCGTCCCGCCCTTGATCGCACCGGAGACGGCGGGGATCTTCGGCAGGTCGGCCTCGCGCACGCCGCGCACCAGCACGCCGGAGCCGCCATAGGGCGACGAGGCGAAGGCCTGCCCCTGCACCATCGGCACCACGGCGCGCACGCCCGCGACCTTTTCCAGCCGGTCGGAGAGATCGACGTAGTCGGTGAACAGCCGGTCGATCGGCGCGGCGAAGACGTGGCCGTTGAGCCCGATGATCTTGGAGCGCAGTTCCGAGCGGAAGCCGTTCATCACCGAGAGCACGATGATGAGGGTGGCGACGCCGACCGCGATGCCGAGGACGGAGAACAGGGCCACCACCGAGACGCCGCCGCCCCGGCGACGCGCCCGTAGGTAGCGGCCGGCGATGATCCACTCGAACCCCGCGAAGGGCGGCGTGGAGGCGCTCGCACGGGCGTTCTTCAGCCGTGCGAGGACGCCCTTCAAGGAGACACCGGCCTTACCCAACGCAAGCGCCATCGCGGCCGGTCCTCAGAGGCGCCGGATGCGAGCGGGGAGATCGACGGGATCGAGGGTCTCGCGCTCCCCGCTGGCGCGGCGCTTCAGCTCGATCTTGCCCTCGGCCAGACCCTTCGGGCCCACGATCACCTGCCAGGGCAGGCCGATCAGGTCGGCGGTGGCGAACTTGGCGCCCGGCCGCTCGTCGCGGTCGTCGTAGAGGACCGACAGGCCCGCCGTCTCCAAGGCCGCCTGGATCTCGGCGCAGGCCGTATCGCAGGCGCCATCCCCGACCTTGAGGTTGATCAGCGCCACGTCGAAGGGGGCGACCGCGTCCGGCCAGATGATGCCGGCCTCGTCGTGGCTCGCCTCGATGGTCGCCGCCACGAGCCGGCTCGGGCCGATGCCGTAGGAACCCATATGGACCGGCCGCTCGGTTCCGTCGGGACCGGTGACGACCGCCTTCATCGGGGTCGAGTACTTGGTGCCGAAATAGAAGATATGGCCGACCTCGATGCCGCGGGCGGAGAGACGCGAGGCCTCCGGCACCTCGGCGAAGACCGCCTCGTCGTGCATCTCGTCGGTGGCGGCGTAGTGCGACGTCCAGGCATCGACCACACCCTGCAGCCCGGCCACGTCGTCGAAATCGACGGACGGGGGCGGCACCGGCATGTCGAGATAGGCTTGGTCGCAGAAGACCTCGCTCTCACCGGTCTTGGCCAGGATGATGAACTCGTGGCTGAGGTCGCCGCCGATGGGGCCGGTATCGGCGCGCATCGGGATCGCCCGGAGGCCGAGGGCCTCGAAGGTGCGGAGATAGGCGACGAACATTTTGTTGTAGGAGTGGCGCGCCCCCGCCTGATCGAGATCGAAGGAATAGGCGTCCTTCATCAGGAATTCGCGCGAGCGCATGGTGCCGAAACGCGGGCGCACCTCGTCGCGGAACTTCCAAGAGATCTGGTAGAGGTTCTTCGGCAGATCCTTGTAGGAGCGAGTGCTGGCCCGGAAGATCTCGGTGACGACCTCTTCCGCAGTCGGCCCGTAGAGCAATTCGCGCTCGTGGCGGTCCTTCAGGCGCAGCATCTCCTTGCCGTAGGCCTCGTAGCGGCCGGATTCGCGCCAGAGGTCGGCGGCCTGGATCGTCGGCATCAGGATCTCGATGGCGCCCGCACGGTCCTGCTCGGCGCGGATGACGTCGCAGATCTTGTTGAGGACGCGCAGTCCCAGCGGCAGCCACGCATAGATGCCGGCCGCCTCCTGGCGGATCATGCCGGCGCGCAGCATCAGGCGGTGCGAAACGATCTCCGCTTCCTTCGGCGTCTCGCGCAGGATCGGCAGGAAGTAGCGGGAGAGACGCATCGTTCGACCTTGGAAGCGGGCGGGCGCAGCCGGAGAGGAGCTAGGCCAGCGTGCGGAGGCACACAACACATTGCCCCAGCAAAACACAAGCGCCCTGCGAACACAGGGTCGGCCGGCAATGCGGCGGAACGAAGCCGGCGAAGCAACGGCGGGCAGCGTTCTCGATGACCGGTGGAGGCCGCTTGACGCTTCGTTTGCAAAAAAGCGCTGCGAACCGTCTCTCGCCTGATGACAAAGGGAATTGTTCTTCCTATAAGCAGCGCCGTGATGGTCGCAGCCCACGAGGCAGCGCACGGTCCGGGTCTTGGGAGGAACAATCAGCCAACGCGCCGCAAGCAATGCGCGACATAAATCAGGCTGAAAAATACTTCGGTTATCCAAAGCAAGGCCTCGTGCCTTGCTTTTTGTTTTTGGGCTAAGCCTCGTCTTCGGCGCAGCGACCGTCTACTCCGGAGGCGGAGCGCCCGGGCGCCCTTACAGACGGGCGAGCGGGAAGATCAGCAGCGCCGCGAAGAACGCGACGGCGGCCAGAAGCGTCGTCAGCAACGCCTTCTCACGCAGGCGCGGGCTCGCGGGCGCTCCCGGATCCTGGCCCGGCACCAGCCGCTGCGGATCGGCCTCGGCGGCATTGCCGAGCGGCAGGATCGCGAACAGGAAAGTCCACCACAGCACGAAGTAGAGCGCCAGCGCGCCGAACACCGTCAGGTCGAACCCCTTCACGGCCACCGTCGCGAACAACGCGGTCAGCGCTGTCACGGTCAGAAGGGTCAGCGGGGTCGAAGCGGTCAGGGTGCGAAGGGACAAGCGGGTCATCATTTTCAAACGTCATGAAACGGCCGGTCCGGCGCCCGACCGATCGATGCTCTAGGCTCTTGTTTTCGCATCATCTTTTTTCCGAAAGCCGGCAACCACCTTTCGGGACGATGCTCTAAGACCGTCCCTCAGACCTGCTCCAGCTCCACCAGCGTTCCCAGGAAGTCCTTGGGGTGGAGGAAGATCACCGGCTTGCCATGGGCGCCGATCCTCGGCTCGCCGGTGCCGAGCACGCGGGCTCCGGCCGCCTTCATCTGGTCGCGGGCAGCGATGATGTCCTCGACCTCGTAGCAGACATGGTGGATGCCGCCGGCCGGGTTCTTGTCGACGAAGCCCTGGATGGTCGAGTTCTCACCGAGCGGCGACATCAGCTCGACCTTGCTGTTGGGCAGTTCCACGAACACCACCGTCACGCCGTGCTCCGGCTGCGGCAGCGGCTCGGTCACCTTGGCGCCGAGCGTGTCGCGGTAGACCGCCGTCGCCGCATCGAGATCCTTCACCGCGATGGCGACGTGATTGAGCCGTCCGATCATTGCTGCCTCCCTCACCGTTGTCTCGAACGTCACGCCCGGCCATCCGCGCCGGGCTTGATGGATGCGATCCCGCGCGCCTCTCGCTCCGGAAAGGTCGCGCTTTCCGGCGGCTCGCGCCCGCTCGCCATGGCGATGCGGGCGCGACGCGATCACACCTCCACCACCTGCACGTGGCAGGCGGGCTTCTTGCCCCAGGCCTCGTTGACGGCGGAGCGCACGGCGCGATCGACCGCGTTCTCGACGGCCTCCGAATCCTTCATCTTGCCGCGCGGCAGACCGTTGAGGGTGCGGTTGACCGTATCGACCACGGTGTCGAGCAGCGGCTCGCCGCTCCGGCCGCGATTGGGCAGGCCCATGATGTCGACCGCCGGATCGCCGATCACCTCGCCGCGCTCGTCGATGGCGATGGCCACCGAGACGATGCCGGTCTGCGAGAGCTTGCGCCGCTCCGGGATCGCCCGGTCCTTGGAGTCGATGAGGACGTTGCCGTCCTTGTAGAGCCGCCCGGCGCGGACGTGCTCGACCACCTCCGGCTTGCCCGGAGCGAGGCGGACCACCGCGCCGTTGCGGGCCTTCACCACCGACTCGACGCCCTGCGAACGGGCAAAGCGGGCATGCTCGTCGAGATGCAGCGCCTCGCCGTGCACCGGAACGACCGCCTTCGGCCGCGTCCAGGAATACATCGTCACCATCTCCTCGCGGCGGGGATGGCCGGAGACGTGGACGAGTTCGGTGCGGTCGGTGATGACCTCGATGCCGTCCTCGATCAGGTCGTTGATGATGGAGCCGACATCGCGCTCGTTGCCGGGGATGGCGCGCGACGAGAAGATCACCCGGTCGCCAGCCGTGAGCGAGATCGCCGGATGGTCGTGGCGCGAGACCCGCGACATCGCCGCCCGCGGCTCACCCTGCGAGCCGGTGAGCAGGCAGACCACCTTGTCGCGCGGGATGTGGGAGTAGGACTCGGCCGAGAGGAAGTCCGGCAGCCCGTCGAGGTAGCCGCATTCGCGGGCGACATCGATCACCCGGTCCATGGCGCGGCCGACGGCGATCACCTGACGCCCGCAGGCCTGTGCCGCTTCCGCCACGGCACGGATACGCGCGACGTTGGAGGCGAAGGTCGTCACCGCCACGCGGTGGGGCGCGTTCTCGATCAGCTTGCGCAGGGTCGCGGAAACCTCGGACTCGCTCGGCGAGCGGCCCTCGCGCAGGACGTTGGTGGAGTCGCAGATGAGGGCGAGGATGCCCTCGTCGCCCAAAGCCGTGAACGCCTCCGGTGACGTCGAGTCGCCGGCCACCGGGGTGTCGTCGAGCTTCCAGTCGCCGGTATGAAGCACGAGGCCGTGCTCGGTGCGGATCGCCACCGCATTCGATTCCGGGATCGAGTGAGCCACCGGCACGAACTCGATCTCGAACGGCCCGACGGTCACCCGACGGCCCGGCTTGATCTCGCGCAGATCCACCTTCGGCGCGCCGGGCTCGGAGAGCCGGCGGGTCTCGAGCAGGTTCTTGGCGAACCGCGTGGCGTAGACCGGCGCCTTGATGCGCGGCCACAACTCGGAGATCGCGCCGATATGGTCCTCGTGCGCGTGGGTGATGAAGATCGCGAGAAGGTCCTTCTTGCGCTCCTCGATGAAGGTGAGATCGGGGAACATCAGGTCGATGCCGGGCAATCCCTCTTCGCCGGCAAAGCCCATTCCGCAATCGACCATGATCCATTTGCGCTGCTTCTCGGGTCCGATCCCGTAGAGGCCCGCATTCATGCCGATCTCGCCCACGCCGCCGAGCGGCACGAAGACGAGTTCGTCCTGCCGTGTCGTCATCTTGTTCGTCTATCCAGTCTCAGGCCGCCGTCGCGGCACTTCCGAAATGCACCTCGCCCGCCGTCACGGTTCGTCGGGTTCCGTCCGGGGCGAGGATCACGAGCCGCCCCCCCTCGTCGATCGTTTCAAAGATGCCCGTCAGCGTAGCCTCGGCCATGCGAACCGACACGGGGGCGCCTACCCCCGCCGCGCGCTCCAGCCACCGCCGCCGGATATTCGAGAATCCGCGCCCCTTGTTCCAGATCCGGACGGCTTCGACAAACCGTTCCGACAGGAATTCGAGCAGCATCGGCGCATCCGCCGCGGAAAAAGCCGCAAGTGCCGCCGCCGGATAGGGCAAACCGTCCGGCGTCGCCGCGACGTTGACGCCAAAACCGACCACGACCGCCCGTCGCCCGCCGGGCAGCGTCTCGGCCTCGAGCAGGATGCCGGCCAGCTTTTTGCCGTCCGCAAGGACGTCGTTGGGCCATTTCAGATGGATGGCGGACGAGGCAGGAGCAAGACCGTGCGGCGCTCGTGCATCGCCGCCCCCCATCGGTGGGGAGAGGTCTTCGGCCGCCCCGTCGTCGCGAACCTCGCCCTGCAAGGAGGGCGAGGGATTCGAACGACAGGCATCACGGATCGCCTCGACCAGCGCCACGCCGGCAACGAAGCCCAGAGTCGCGACCATCTCCGGCGCCACGCCGGCCACCGGCATCAGCAGGCTCGCGGCGAGGTTGCCCTCCGGAGAGGTCCAGGCGTTGCCGCGCCGGCCGCGGCCCGCCTCCTGGCGATGGGTCGCAACCCAGAGCGGGCCCGTCTCGCCGCCATGGGCGAGGCGCATCGCCTCGCTATTGGTCGAGTCGAGCCGTTCGTGGCTGTGGAGCCGATGTCCCTCGGACCGGGCCGCCTGACTCAGCCGGAACTGTATCCGCCTCAGAACAGCGACCTCAGAACAGCGACTTGGCAGCGTCGCCGGCCGCCGCGACCAGCGGGGCCGGAACGAGGAAGAACAGCACCACGACCGCGCTCGACACGCCGAGCACGATGGCCGAGCCCGGCGGGATCCGCTCGTAGGGCGCCTTGGCCTCGTCGAAGTACATCACCTTGACGAGGCGCAGGTAGTAGAAGGCGCCGACGACCGAGGTCACCACGCCGACAACGGCGAGCGTCACGAGGCCGGCCTTGATGGCGGCGGCGAAAACGTAGAACTTCGCGAAGAACCCGGCGAGCGGCGGGATGCCGGCGAGCGAGAACATCATCGCGGCAAGGCAGAATGCCAGCCACGGATGGGTGCGCGAGAGGCCCGAGAGATCGTCGATCGTCTCGAACATCTGGTCCTTGCGGCGCATGGAGAGCAGCACCGCGAAGGCGCCGAGCGTCATCGCGAGATAGATGATCATGTAGATCACCACGCCGCGGATGCCCTCCTCAGAGCCCGCGGCGAGGCCGATTAGGGCGTAGCCGATATTGCCGATGGAGGAATAGGCCATCAGGCGTTTGATGTTGCGCTGGCCGATCGCGGCAAACGAGCCGAGCGCCATCGAGGCGATCGAGACGAAGATGATGATCTGCTGCCAGACCGCCGTCATGTCGGGGAAGGCGCCGATGAAGACGCGCACCGTCATCGCCATGGCGGCGATCTTCGGCGCGGAGCCGAAGAAGGCGGTGACCGGCGTCGGCGAGCCCTCGTAGACGTCCGGCGTCCACATATGGAACGGCACGGCGGCGAGCTTGAAGGCGACGCCGGCGGCCACGAACACGATGCCGAGCACGATGCCGAAGCTCGACGGGCCGTCGAGCGCGGTGACGATGCCGGGGAAGGAGACCGTGCCGGTGAAGCCGTAGACCAGCGAGGCGCCGTAGAGCAGCATGCCCGACGAGAGCGCGCCCAGCACGAAGTATTTCAGGCCTGCTTCCGTGGACTTCACGTCGTCGCGGTGGAAGGCGGCGATGACGTAGGCGGCGAGCGATTGCAGTTCGAGCCCGAGATAGAGCGAGATCAGGTCGTTGGCCGAGGCCATCACCAGCATGCCGATGGTGCAGAGCACGATCAGGATCGGGTACTCGAACCGGTCGATGCGCTCGCGCTGGAAGTAGTCCCGCGAGAGCAGGATGGTCGCCGCCGAGCCGATCAGGATCAACGCCTTCATGATCCGCGCGAACGGATCGGCGATGAAGGCACCGTTCAGCGTCGTCACGCTGCCCGACTGGGAAACGACGAGGAAGAAGGTGAAGATCAGCAGGATCAGCGCGCCGACATTGACGCCCTCGGACGAGCGCTCGCCGCGCCACGCGCCGTAGAGCACGAGCAGCAGAGCGCCGACGCTCAGGACGATCTCCGGCAGGACCGGCGTGATCGCCGGCAGGACGGACTGGATCGGGGTCATCGCGCGGCGGCCTCGACGGTTTTCTGGGACTCGAGGGCAGCCGTCTTCTCCGCAGCGGCGGATTTTGCGGCCTTGGCGGCGGCCTCGGCGGTCTGCGTGTTGGCGAGCGCCCCGCGCATGTTCTGCACCAGCGCCTCCGTGGCCGGCGCGAAGGTGTCGAGCACGGGCGCCGGGTGTACGCCGTACCAGATCGTCAGCGCGACGAGCGGCGCGATGATGATCTTCTCGCGGGTGTCGAGGTCGAGGATGCCCTGGAGGTTGGGCTTGTCGAGCTTCCCGTAGATCACCCGGGCGTAGAGCCACAGCGCGTAGCCCGCCGAGAGGATGATGCCGAAGACCGAGAAGAAGGCGACCGTCGGGTTGGCCTTGAAGGCCCCCATCATCGCCAGGAACTCGCCGACGAAGCCCGACGTGCCCGGCAGGCCGACATTGGCCATGGTGAAGACCATCATCGCGGCCGCGTAGAGCGGCATCCGCTTCACGAGGCCGCCATAGGCCGCGATCTCGCGGGTATGCATCCGGTCGTAGACGACGCCGACGCAGAGGAAGAGCGCACCCGAGACGATACCGTGCGAGATCATCAGGAACAGCGCGCCCTGGATGCCCTGCTCGTTCAGCGTGAACAGGCCGAGCGTCACGAAGCCCATATGCGCCACCGACGAGTAGGCGATCAGCTTCTTGATGTCGGTCTGCATCATCGCGGTGAGCGAGGTGAAGATGATCGCGATCACCGACAGCGCGAAGACGAGGGGCGCGAACTCAGCGCTCGCATCCGGCAGCATCGGCAGCGAAATCCGGATGAAGCCGTAGCCACCCATCTTCAGCAGGATGCCCGCCAGGATCACCGAGCCCGCGGTCGGCGCCTCGACGTGGGCGTCGGGGAGCCAAGTGTGGACCGGCCACATCGGCATCTTCACCGCGAAGGAGGCGAAGAAGGCGAGCCAGAGCCAGGTTTGCATGTGCACGGGGAAGCGGTGCGCCAGCAGCGTCGGGATGTCGGTGGTGCCGGCCTCCCAGTACATCGCCATGATGGCGAGCAGCATCAGCACCGAGCCGAGCAGGGTGTAGAGGAAGAACTTGAAGCTGGCGTAGATGCGCCGCTTGCCGCCCCAGATGCCGATGATGAGAAACATCGGGATCAGGCCTGCCTCGAAGAACAGGTAGAACAGCACGAGATCGAGGGCGCAGAACACGCCGATCATCGTCGTCTCGAGGACGAGGAAGGCGACGAAGTACTCCTTCACCCGGTTCTCGACGGACAGCCACGATGCGCCGATGCAGAACGGCATCAGGAAGGTCGTGAGCAGAATCAGCGGCATCGAGAAGCCGTCGACGCCGAGCTTGAACCGGATCGTCTCGGCGAGCCACGCATGGCTCTCGACGAGCTGGAAGCTCGGGGAGGCGATGTCGTAACGGGCCCAGGCGGCGAGCGAGAGCAGGAAGGTGACGATCGTCGTGATCAGCGCGGCCCAGCGGGCGTTGCGCTTCACGGCCGCCGTCTCCTCACCCAGCGTCAGGATGAAGGCGGCGCCCGCGAGCGGGACGATCAGAAGCCCGGAGAGAATGCCGAGGCCGAGCATCAGTGGGTCCCCCCAGGCACGCCGGAGACGAGGTACCACGTGATCAGGCCGGCGACCCCGACGAGCATCACGAAGGCGTAGTGGTAGACGTAGCCGGTCTGGAGGCGGACCACGCCGCGGGTGATGTCCACCACCCGGGCCGAAATACCGTCGGGGCCGAGGCCGTCGATGACCCGCCCGTCGCCCTCCTTCCAGAGGAACAGGCCGAAGTTCTTGGCCGGACGGACGAAGATCCGGTCGTAGATCTCGTCGAAGTACCACTTGTTGAGCAGGAAGCGGTACAGGATCGGCTGCGACTCCGCGAGGCGATGCGGCAGATCGGGCCGGCGCAAGTACATCCAGAAGGCCAGCAGGAAGCCGAGCACCAGCATCACGAAGGGCGAGGCGGCGACCCAGCCCGGCGCGTCGTGGATCTTGTGCATGATGTCGTTGCCGGACCCGTGCGGGAGCGCGTTGCCCCAGAACTTGTCCATGTCGTGCCCGATGAAGCGCTCCTTGAAGATCAGGCCGGCGAACAGGGCGCCGAAGGCCAGGATCGCCAGCGGGATCGTCATCACGAGCGGGCTCTCGTGCGGCGTGAGGGGTGCGTGGTCGTGATGCTCGACCGCGCTGTGCGAAGCGGGCTCGACGTCGTGGCCGTGATCGTCGTGGGCGACGCCCTCGTGGTGCCCCGGCGCGCCGTCGGCTTCATGGGCGGAGGCCGCGTGGGAGTGCCCGGCGTGATCGTCATGGCCGTGGGCGCCGTGCGCCACCCAGCGCTGCGGTCCCTCGAAGGTGAGGAAGAACAGGCGCCAGGAGTAGAACGAGGTCATCAGCGCGGCGATCACGGTGGCGAGGAACGCCAGCACGTGGCCCGGGCGGTCGGACATGTAGGCCGCCTCGATGATCGCGTCCTTTGAATAGTAGCCTGAGGTGAAGGGGAAGCCGATCAGCGCGATCGTGCCGATCGTCATCATCGCCGTGGTGAAGGGGATGTAGCGGCGCAGGCCGCCCATGTTCCGCATGTCCTGCTCGTGATGCATCGCGTGGATGACCGAGCCGGCGCCGAGGAACAGCAGCGCCTTGAAGAAGGCGTGGGTGAAGAGGTGGAACACGCCCGTGGCGTAGGCGCCGACGCCGAGGCCGACGAACATGTAGCCGAGCTGCGAGCAGGTCGAGTAGGCGATGACCCGCTTGATGTCGTTCTGCACGAGGCCGACGGTGGCCGCGAAGAAAGCGGTGATGCCGCCGATGACGGTGACGACGGTGAGCGCGGTCGGGGCCAGTTCGAAGAGCGGCGACAGGCGCGCGACCATGAAGACGCCGGCCGTCACCATGGTGGCGGCGTGGATCAGCGCCGAGACCGGGGTCGGGCCCTCCATCGCGTCGGGGAGCCAGGTGTGCAGCAGGAACTGCGCCGACTTGCCCATGGCGCCCATGAACAGGAGCAGGCAGGCGAGCGTCAGGGCGTGCCACTCATGGCCGAGGAAGTGGAAGGTCGCGTCCTTCAGCTCCGGCGCCTTGGCGAAGATCGCGTCGAACCCGACCGAGCCGGTCAGGACGAAGACGAGGAAGATGCCGAGCGAGAAGCCGAAATCGCCGACGCGGTTGACGATGAAGGCCTTCATCGCGGCGGCGTTGGCCGAGGGCTTCTCGTACCAGAAGCCGATCAGCAGGTAGGAGGCGAGGCCGACGCCTTCCCAGCCGAAGAACATCTGCACGAGGTTGTCGGCCGTCACCAGCATCAGCATGGCGAAGGTGAACAGCGACAGGTAGGCGAAGAAGCGCGGCCGGTGCGGATCCTCGTGCATGTAGCCGATGGAGTAGAGGTGCACGAGGGTCGAGACCGAGGTCACGACCACCAGCATCACCGCGGTGAGCGTATCGACCTTGAAGGCCCAATCGACCACGAGGTCGCCGGCGGTGAACCACTGGGCGACGGGCACGGTCTCGGCGCGGCCGTCGCCGGTGACGAGGAAGAAGGCGCCCCAGGACAGCAGGGCCGCGAAGGCGAGGCAGCCCGTCGTCACGAGTTCGCTCATCCGCGCGCCGATCAGCCGGCCGAACAGGCCGGCGATCAGGGCGCCAATCAGCGGGAAGAAGACGATCGCGTGATACATGGGTCGGTCGTGCCTCGCAGCAGGCGGACGAAGGGGACGGGGCTCTCTTCAGGGAGGCGGCGTCAGCCCTTCATCATGCTCACGTCCTCGACGGCGATGGAGCCGCGGTTGCGGAAGAACACCACCAGGATCGCCAGACCGATCGCGGCCTCGGCCGCGGCGACCGTCAGCACGAACAGGGCGAAAACCTGTCCGGTGATGTCGTTGAGGTGGGTCGAGAAGGCGACGAGGTTGATGTTCACGGCGAGCAGGATCAGCTCGACCGACATCAGGATGACGATGACGTTCTTGCGGTTGATGAAGATGCCGAGCACGCCGAGCGTGAACAGGATCGCGGCAACCGTCAGGTAGTGGCTCAATCCGATCATCGGCCTCAGACCTCCACACCCTGCCGCGAGGGCACCTTGATGGTATCGACCGCCATGCCCTGCGTGCGGGCGTTCTGTACGGCGATGTTCTGGCGCTTCACGCCGGTGCGCTCGCGCAGGGTCAGCACGATGGCGCCGATCATCGCCACCAGTAGGATCAGGCCGGCGATCTGGAAGGCGTAGACGTAGTCCGTGTAGAGCACCCGCCCGAGCGCCTCGGTGTTGGTCGCCGTCTCGCCATGGGCGGCGCGGCCGAGGGGCGCCTGCACGAGGCCCGGATCGATGGTCCAGGTGCCGACGACGAGAAGCAGCTCGATCAGGAAGATCGCGCCGATCAACCCGCCGATCGGCAAGTAGCGCTGGAAGCCCTGGCGGAGGGCCGCAAAGTCCACGTCGAGCATCATCACGACGAAGAGGAACAGCACTGCGACGGCGCCGACATAGACGACGACCAGGATCATCGCCAGGAACTCGGCGCCCATCAGCACAAACAGCCCGGCGGCGTTCACGAAGGCGAGGATCAGGAACAACACCGAGGTGACGGGGTTCCTGGCTGCGATCACCATGAAGCCCGAGGCCACGGCGAAGCCCGCGAAGAGATAGAAGAAGGCGGCGGCTGCGGTCATGCGATTTTCAGCATCGGCCGCCCAAGCGAGCGGCTCCCTTCTGCCTCGGTGGACCCTCGGCCGCAGGCGGCGGCCCGTCTAGCGCATCGAGAGCGAGGCGCTAGGTTCCTGTTTCCGCATCGTCTTTTTCCGAAGGCCGGAAGCCGCCGTTCGGGACGATGCTCTATAGAACTGGGCTGTGCGGCGCACAACCGATGTCGGCGGCCGAACTAGCGGTACGGCGCGTCGACCGCGATGTTGCGGGCGATTTCGCGCTCCCAGCGATCGCCGTTCTCAAGGAGCTTCTGCTTGTCGTAGAGCAGCTCCTCGCGGGTCTCGACCGAGAACTCGAAGTTCGGCCCCTCGACGATGGCATCCACCGGGCAGGCCTCCTGGCACATGCCGCAATAGATGCACTTCACCATGTCGATGTCGTAGCGCGTGGTGCGCCGCGTGCCGTCGTTGCGGCGCGGCCCCGCCTCGATGGTGATGGCCTGGGCCGGGCAGATCGCCTCGCAGAGCTTGCAGGCGATGCAGCGCTCTTCGCCGTTGGGATAACGGCGCAGGGCGTGCTCACCGCGGAAGCGCGGCCCGCGATGGCCCATCTCGAAGGGGTAGTTGATCGTGGCCTTCGGCTTGAAGAAGTATTTCATGGCGAGGAAGAACCCCGACACGAACTCCTTCAGGAGAAGGCTTCTGGCGACCTGATCGAGCTTCACGGCGCGATCTCCAATTCTGGAAGCATTTCCAAGCGAGGCGGTGACCGGCTCGCGTGAAGGAAATGCGACCTCACAAGGGGCGGTTCAGGCTCCCGGCGCGAGGCCAGTGAGCTTGAGGACGAAGGCGACGACGATGACCGAGATCAGGGAGAGCGGAAGGAAGACCTTCCAGCCGAGCCGCATGAGCTGGTCGTAGCGGTAGCGGGGCACCATGGCCTTCACCATGGCGATCATGAAGAAGAGAAAGCTGGCTTTGAGCGTGAACCAGATCACGCCGGGCACCCAGGTGAAGGGCACGAACGGGATCGGGGAGAGCCAGCCGCCAAGGAACAGGACCGTGCCGAGCGCGCACATGGTCATGATGGCCACGTACTCGCCGAGCATGAACAGCAGGTACGGCGTCGAGGAGTACTCGACCATGTAGCCCGCCACGAGCTCCGATTCGGCCTCCGGCAGGTCGAAGGGCGGGCGGTTGGTCTCGGCCAGGGCCGAGACGAAGAACACGCCGAACATCGGGAACAGCCAGAGCCAGTACCAGCCGAACAGGCCGAGCGCCGTGTCCTGCGCCATGACGATGCGCGAGAGGTTGAGCGAGCCGGCGCAGAGCAGCACGCAGATGATGACGAAGCCGAGCGAGACCTCGTAGGAGATCATCTGCGCCGCCGAGCGAAGCGCGCCGAGGAAGGCGTATTTCGAGTTCGAGGCCCAGCCGCCCATGATGACGCCGTAGACGCCGAGCGAGGAGATCGCGAAGATGTAGGTGATGCCGACATTGATGTCGGCGATCGCCCAGCCATCGGCGAGCGGGATCACCGCCCAGGACGCCAGCGCCAGCATCGCGAAGACCAGCGGTGCCAGCAGGAAGATCGCCTTGTTGGCGCCCGCCGGGATCACCGGCTCCTTCAGGACGAACTTCAGGAGATCGGCGAAAGACTGGAACAGGCCCCAGGGCCCGACCACGTTCGGGCCGCGGCGCAACTGCACCGCCGCCCAGATCTTGCGGTCGGCCAGCAGCGCGTAGGCGATGAAGACCAGGAGCGCGGCGAGGAGCACGAAACTCTTCAACGCGATCAGGAGGACGGTGCCGAGCACTTCCCAGAAGGTCATCGGTGGCGTCCCCTATTCCGCCGCTTCGAGGGCGCGGCCGCGGGCGAGGCCGGAACACTCGGCGAGCACCCGCGAAGCGCGGGCGATCGGGTTGGTGAGGTAGAAGTCGGCGACCGGCGAGGAGAAGGTTGCCTTCTCCGTCGCGGCCGGCAGAGCGGCAAGCCGATCGAGCGTGGCCGCAGCGTCGGACGACTCGACCTGTCCGACCGCCGCGAGATGCGGATGGGCGGCATACATCGCCTTACGCAGAGCGCCCAGCGAATCGTAGGGCAGGCGCTTGCCGAGCACGTCGGACAAGGCGCGCAGGATCGCCCAATCCTCGCGGGCGTCGCCCGGCGGGAAGCCGGCGCGGTTGGCCATCTGCACCCGACCCTCGAGGTTGACGTAGGTCGCGCTCTTCTCGGCGTAGGCGGCGCTCGGCAGGATCACGTCAGCGCGGCTCGCGCCGGCATCGCCGTGGGTGCCCTGATAGATCACGAAGGCGCCCGGCCCGATCACCCGCTCGTCGGCACCGAGGTTGAACACCACGTCGAGTGCCCCCGGCTCCAGCATCTGCGAGAAGCTCAAGCCCCCCTCCCCCGGCACGAAGCCGAGATCGAGGGCGCCGACGCGGGCAGCGGCGGTGTTGAGCACGCCGAAGCCGTTCCAGCCGTCGGTCACCGCGCCGACATCCTTCGCCAACGCCGCGGCGGCGGCGAGCGAACCGAGCCCGCCCTCGCCGACGATGACGAGCGGACGCTCGGCCTTTTTCAGCACATCGAGGAAGCTGTGCTCGCCCTTGGCGATCGAGGCCAGCGTGTCGGTGCCGGCGCCGAGATAGGTGTAGGGGTAGGTCAAGTCCGGCTGCTCGTCGAGGATCAGGCCGATCGAGACCGGGGCCATGCGCCAGCGCTTGCGGATGCGCACGTTTAGCAGCGAAGCCTCGGTGCGCGGGTTGGCGCCGACGATCAGGATTGCGTCCGCCTGCTCGATACCGGGGATGGTCGCGCCCAGCGTGTAGGCGGCCCGGCCCCAGGCCGGATCGATCGCCTCGCCGGTCTGGCGGGCGTCGAGATTGGTGACGCCGAGCGAACCCATCAGCGCCTTGAGGGCGAAGATTTCCTCCGCACCCGCGAGGTCGCCGACGAGGGCGCCGATGCGCTTGGGATCGGCGCCCTTCACCTTGGCGGCAATCGCCGAGAATGCCTCCCCCCAGGAAGCGGGACGCAGGCGGCCATTCTCGCGCAGGAACGGGCGGTCGAGGCGCTGGAGACGCAAGCCGTCGACGACGTGGCGAGTCTTGTCGGAGATCCACTCCTCGTTGATCTCCTCGCTGATACGCGGCTCGATCTGCATGACCTCGCGGCCGCGGGCATCGATGCGGATCGCGGAACCGACCGCATCCATCACGTCGACGGACTCGGTCTTGTGCAGCTCCCAGGGGCGCACGTTGTAGCTCTGCGGCAGGTGGACGAGCGCGCCGACCGGACAGAGGTCGGCGACGTTGCCCTGAAGCTCCGAGCCCATCGCCTGTTCGAGGTAGCTCGTGATCTCCATGTCCTCGCCGCGGCCGATCGCGCCGAGATCCGGCACGCCGGCCACCTCGGCGAGGAAGCGGACGCAGCGGGTGCAATGGATGCACCGGTTCATCGCCGTGCGCACCAGCGGGCCGATGTACTTCTCTTCGACCGCGCGCTTGTTCTCGTGATAGCGCGTCGAGTCGACGCCGTAGGCCATCGCCTGATCCTGCAGGTCGCAATGGCCGCCCTGGTCGCAGATCGGGCAATCGAGCGGGTGGTTGATGAGGAGGAACTCCATCACCCCCTCACGCGCCTTCTTCGTCGTGCCGGAACGCGTCAGCACCTCCGGCGGCTCGCCGTTGGGGCCGGGCCGGCAATCCTTCACCGCGTAGGCGCAGGAGGCGACGGGCTTGGGCGCGCCCTTCAGCTCGACGAGGCACATGCGGCAATTGCCGGCGATCGACAGCCGCTCGTGAAAGCAGAAGCGCGGGATCTCCGCGCACGCGATCTCGCAGGCCTGCAGCAAGGTGTAGTCGGCCGGAACATCGACCTCGGTGCCGTCGATGAGGATTTTGGTCACCGCGATATCTCCACTAGCAACCTGCGCCCTAGAAAACTGAGACTGAAACTCAAGAGCTCACTCTTTGCGTGCTCATTTCTACAGCCTCCGGAAACGGCACCCCAGCCTCCTTGCATTCGACCGGGTAAGTCTTGAACTTAGCAGATAGTACGCTCCCAATCTGATGAACACGGAATATCGCGGTAACAGATTTTTCCTTCTGAATAAAATCGAAGTTTTTGACAACCACACTCACGCAATAGAAATCGTCTTCGGGACTTGCCAAGAATCCCGAATCCGGTATTGGACCAAAAATCGAAGCTTTGATAATTTCTCGCTTCGACCCAACAAGTTGGGCACCGATAGCAAGATTCTCGACAAGCTGCTTGGCTAAGAAGCGTCTCATTTCAGCCGGCGAGACAGTCGGTCTCACAATTTTCGTTTCAGCGGCTGCACCTGCAGCCGCAGCGCCAGTCGTGCGAGCGCTCTCTACAACTCCAAGGCCGGAACTGCCGCAACCAGCCAAGCCGAGAGCTGAAACGCTGGCAATTCCCAAGGCTAGGCGTCGACGGTTGATGCCCCTCATCGCACTCACTCCGCCGCCATCGGCACCGCATCCATGTGCGGGTTGGCGCTGTACTGGTCGATCCGCTTCTCGATCTCGGGCCGGAAGTGCCGGATCAGGCCCTGGATCGGCCATGCCGCGGCGTCGCCCAGCGCGCAGATCGTGTGGCCCTCGACCTGCTTGGTGACTTCCAAGAGCATGTCGATCTCGCGCTTCTGCGCCCGGCCGGCAGCCATGCGGGTCAGCACGCGCCACATCCAGCCGGTGCCCTCGCGGCAGGGCGTGCACTGGCCGCAGCTCTCGTGCTTGTAGAAGTACGAGATGCGGGCGATCGCGCCGACGATGTCGGTCGACTTGTCGAGCACGATCACCGCCGCGGTGCCCAGGCCCGAGCCGAGGTTGCGCAGGGTGTCGAAGTCCATCTTGGCGTCGATGATCTGCTCGGCCGGCACCAGCGGCACCGAGGAGCCGCCGGGGATCGAGCAGAGCAGGTTGTCCCAGCCGCCGCGCATGCCGCCGCAATGCTTGTCGATCAGCTCGCGGAAGGTGATGCCGAGCTCTTCCTCGACGTTGCAGGGCTTGTTGACGTGGCCCGAGACGCAGAACAGCTTGGTGCCGGTGTTGTTCTTGCCGCCCAGCCCCGCGAACCACGCGCCGCCCCGGCGCAGGATCGTGCCGGCCACCGCGATCGACTCGACGTTGTTGACGGTCGTGGGGCAGCCATAGAGGCCCATATTGGCCGGGAAGGGCGGCTTCAGCCGCGGCATCCCTTTCTTGCCTTCCAGGCTCTCGATGAGCGCCGTTTCCTCGCCGCAGATGTAAGCGCCCGCGCCGTGGTGGACATAGATGTCGAACGGGTAATCGTGGACGTTCGACGGACCGACGAGACGCGCCTCGTAGGCCTCGTCCACCGCGCGCTGGAGCGCGAACTTCTCCGCCACGTACTCGCCGCGGATGTAGATGTAGCAGGCATGCGCGCCCATGGCGAAGGATGCCAGCATGCAGCCCTCGATCAGGAGATGCGGATCGTGCCGCATGATCTCCCGGTCCTTGCAGGTGCCCGGCTCCGATTCGTCGGCGTTGACGACGAGATAGTGCGGGCGACCATCGGATTTCTTGGGCATGAACGACCACTTGAGGCCGGTCGGGAAGCCCGCGCCACCACGGCCGCGCAGGCCGGAGCCCTTCATCTCGTCGATGATCCAGTCACGGCCCATGTCGAGGAGGAACTTTGTTCCATCCCAGGCGCCGCGCTTCTTCGCGGCGTCCAGCCCCGGCGAGTGCAGGCCGTAGAGATTGGTGAAGATGCGATCCTGATCGGCGAGCATGATCCGCTCCTCAGCCCCTGCTGCCGGCGAGATCGGACGCCTGTCCGACCCAGTTCTCCCGGTCGATCCGTCCCGGGAAGGCGAGGTAGGCGCTCACCCAGGCGACCTCCGTCGGCGACCACGCAGCGACCTGATCGTAGTGCCAGACGCCGAGATCGTTGAGACGGCGCTGGTTGATCGGGCCGATGCCCTTGATCTTGGTCAGGTCGTCCGGCCGGTCGTCGCGGGGGGTGTCGAGCCCCTTGGGACGGGTGCCGGCGGCGTCGGCCCGGGCTTCCGGGTTCTCACCCTCGGACACGTCGTTGCCCGCGCCGATCGTGGCCGGCTGCTGCGGCGGCTCGGTGCGCAGGCGCCTGTCCTCTTCGACGGCCGGGTCCTGGGCGGCCGGCGCCTTCGCGTCGCGCGCCTGAGCCCGATCCTCCGGCTTGACCGGCGTTTCGCCCGCGCTCGCCCGCTCGGCGGGGGCATCGACGGCGTTCGACTCGTTGGCGCGCCCGGACGACGGACGGGCCGGCTTGGTCTCGTCCTTGACGCGGGCCTCGGTCGAGGCGGCCTCGTCCTTCTTGACGCTCTCTCCGCCCTGGTCGGCGCCCTCGGTCTGCTCGAAGCGCTTGCGCCATGCGCCGACGCGGGAGCCGTCGAACAGCGACTCGTCCGTCAGGGTGTTGACCGCATCCTTCGGCTCGGAGGAGACCCGGCCGATCTGCGAGCCGACCTTCACGGGGCGGCCGGCGGCGAGGTCGTCCATGAGCTTGTTCAGGCTCTCGGGCGTGAGGTCCTCGTAATAGTCCTGATTGATCTGCACCATCGGCGCGTTGCAGCAGGCGCCGAGGCATTCCACTTCGAGCCAGGAGAAATTGCCGTCCGGCGAGACGTGGCCTGCCGGGCCGAGGCGCTCGTGGAGCGCGGCCTTCAATTCCTTCGCCCCGCAGCAATCGCAGGGCACGGTGCCGCAGAGCTGGATCCAGAACCGGCCGACCGGCTCCAGGGCGAACATCGTGTAGAAGGTCGCGACCTCCAGCACGCGGATATGCGGCATGCCGAGTTCGTCGGCGACCGCCTCGATCGCCTTCTGCGGCAGCCAGCCACCGTTCTGCTCCTGCGCCTTCCACAGGAGCGGGATGACGGCCGAGGCCTGCCGGCCTTCCGGATATTTCGCGATCTGGCCGCGAGCCCAGTCAGCGTTCTCGGGCGTGAACGCGAAGTCCTGGGGCTGCTCGGCGGCGGGGGCTAGCCTGCGGTTGGCCATGACGTTCGACCCGTCTCCTCAGCGGTCCACTTCGCCGAACACGATGTCGAGCGTGCCGAGCACGCAGGACACGTCGGCGAGCAGGTGGCCGCGGCACATCCAATCCATCGCTTGAAGGTGGGCGAAGCCCGGAGCGCGGATCTTGCAGCGGTAGGGTTTGTTGGTGCCGTCGGAGACGAGGTAGACGCCGAACTCGCCCTTGGGGGCTTCGACCGCGGCGTAGACCTCGCCCTCGGGCACGTGGAAGCCCTCGGTGTAGAGCTTGAAGTGGTGGATGAGCGCCTCCATCGAGCGCTTCATCTCCCGGCGCGGCGGCGGCGCGAACTTGCCGTCGATCGAGGCGATCGGGCCCCCACCTGCGGGCTCGCGCAGCTTGGCCACGCATTGCCGCATGATCTTCACGGATTCCCGCATCTCTTCCATGCGGATCACCTGGCGATCGTAGGTGTCGCCGTTCTTCCCCACGGGGATGTCGAACTCCATCTCCTCGTAGAGTTCGTAGGGCTGCGACTTGCGCAGATCCCACGGGATGCCGGAGCCGCGCACCATCACGCCGGAGAAGCCCCAGGCCATCGCCTCGTCGACCGAGACGATGCCGATATCGACGTTGCGCTGCTTGAAGATGCGGTTGGCCATGACGAGGTTGTCGAGGTCGTCGACCACCTTCAGGAACGGGTCGCAGAACGCCTCGATGTCGTCGATCAGCGCGGGCGGCAGATCCTGGTGCACGCCGCCGGGCCGGAAGTAGTTGGCGTGGAGCCGAGCGCCCGATGCGCGCTCGTAGAAGATCATCAGCTTCTCGCGCTCCTCGAAGCCCCACAGGGGCGGCGTCAGCGCGCCGACGTCCATCGCCTGCGTGGTGACGTTGAGGAGGTGGGAGAGCAGCCGCCCGATCTCGCAGAACAGGGTGCGGATGAGCTGGGCCCGGCGCGGCACCTCGATGCCCGCAAGCCGCTCGATCGCGAGGCAGAAGGCGTGCTCCTGATTCATCGGCGCGACGTAGTCGAGCCGGTCGAAATAGGGCGTCGCCTGGAGGTAGGTCTTGTGCTCGATCAGCTTCTCGGTGCCCCGGTGCAGCAGCCCGATATGCGGATCGACCCGCTCGACCACCTCGCCGTCGAGCTCGAGCACGAGGCGCAACACGCCGTGCGCCGCCGGGTGTTGCGGCCCGAAATTGATCGAGAAGTTGCGGATGTTGTGTTCGGTCATCGCCGCAGCCTTCAGCTCGACGTCTTCTCATCGCCCGGGAGCACGTAATCCGTGCCCTCCCACGGCGAGAGAAAATCGAAGTTGCGGAACTCCTGGGTCAGCTTGACCGGCTCGTAGACGACGCGCGCCTCGTCCTGGTCGTAGCGGACCTCGACGAAGCCGGTCAGCGGGAAGTCTTTTCGGAGCGGATGGCCCTCGAAACCGTAATCCGTGAGCAGCCGGCGCAGGTCGGGATGGCCCGAGAACAGGATGCCGTAGAGGTCGTAGGTCTCGCGCTCGTACCAGTTGGCCGCCGGAAAGACGGGGATCGCGGAGGGCACCGGGGTCGCGGCGTCCGTCTGCACCTTCACGCGCACCCGCATGTTATGACGCAAGGAGAGCAGGTGGTAGACGACGTCGAAGCGGCGCGCCCGCTGCGGGTAATCGACGCCGCAGATGTCGATGAAGCAGCGGAAGGCGCAGGCCGGCTCGTCGCGCAGGTAGGTCAGCGCGTAGACGATGTCGCTGCCCTGGACGACGAGCGTCAGCTCGCCATGGGCGATGGCCCATTCGGTGACCGCCGGGCCGAGCGCTCCGGCGATCCGCCCGCCCATGGCTCGCAGAGCGTCCTCGCCCTGAGCGGCCGCGACGGTGCGGCGAAGCGTGATGCCGTTGGTGGTGATGGCCTCCATCGCGCCCTCCCTCACCGCTCGATCGTACCGATGCGGCGGATCTTCCGCTGCAGCAGCAGGACGCCGTAGAGCAGGGCCTCGGCGCTCGGCGGGCAGCCCGGCACATAGATATCCACCGGCACCACCCGGTCGCAGCCGCGCACCACCGAGTAGGAGTAGTGGTAGTAGCCGCCGCCGTTGGCACAGGAGCCCATGGAGATGACGTAGCGCGGCTCCGGCATCTGGTCGTAGACCTTGCGCAGGGCCGGGGCCATCTTGTTGGTCAGCGTGCCGGCGACGATCATCACGTCGGATTGCCGCGGCGAACCGCGCGGCGCGAAGCCGAAGCGCTCGCAGTCGTAGCGCGGCATCGACATCTGCATCATCTCGACCGCGCAGCAGGCGAGACCGAAGGTCATCCACATCAACGAGCCGGTGCGGGCCCAGTTGATGAGCTCGTCGGCGCTGGTGACGAGGAAGCCGCGGTCCGCCAGCTCGTCGTTGATCGACAGGAAGGTCGGATCGTTCGCGCCGATCGGACGCCCGGTCGCGGGATCGATGATCCCTTTGGGCGCCGGCGCGATGTCGGGCGCGCGGGAGAAGGTCGGAGTCAGGGCCATCTCTGCCTCTGAGCGAGAGCGGGAGGGAAACGACGCGAGAAGAACTGCGCCGCTAGTCCCATTCGAGGGCGCCCTTGCGCCACTCGTAGACGAAGCCGACGGTGAGAACGCCGAGGAAGATCATCATCGACCAGAAGCCGAACCAGCCGAGTTCCCCGAAGGTGATCGCCCAGGGGAACAAGAAGGCGACCTCGAGGTCGAAGATGATGAACAGGATCGCCACGAGATAGAAGCGCACGTCGAACTTCATGCGCGCGTCATCGAAGGCGTTGAAGCCACATTCGTAAGCCGAGAGCTTTTCCGGATCGGGGCTCGAATAGGCCACGATGAAGGGAGCAATCAGCAGCGCCACTGCGATGAACAGCGACACACCGAGGAAGATGATGAGCGGCAGGTAATCCGCCAATAGGCCGGTCATGCCGCACCTCTCATGTGGTTGCGCGTGAGGATCATGAAGGACGGCCCTCGCGACGGCTTACGGCCCGTGGAATCCCCGAGATGGAATTCCTCCAATGCCAGACTGAGCGCGGGCGAGGCTTAGACGAGCCCCCCCGGCGAAACAAGGGCATTGCGCGTCGCACAATCACCTCTTTCGCTGACAGATGGGGGTATTCGTGCACCGGACGACGGGACGGAATCGGCGCATGCCGTGCACGATTGACCATCGCCGTTTCATCCCCGTCGCTTCATCGACTACCGACCTTGGTATCTGGCATACCAGCGTCGATGATCGCAAGCACGGCCCGGCGGCGGCCAAGAAGCCCCCGACGCAGCACCCGAACGGCAGCAGCGACGCGCTACGCCTGTCCTCCTTTGGGGTTTTGGGCGGCGTTTCCGCGAACCGTCGTCGGAGCGTCGCATTTCCCCAATCGGCTGCTTGACAGCCCGGGGCGCCCCACATAAACCCCGCCTCGTCGCCGACACGAGCCCAGCCGGCCGGCGACGCAGAACGCGGGCGTAGCTCAGTTGGTTAGAGTGCCGGCCTGTCACGCCGGAGGTCGCGGGTTCGAGCCCCGTCGCCCGCGCCATGGTCCCGATGTCGATCCGACCGGGACACCAGAACTTCACCTTCCTCGGACAAGTTTTTCCATCGCTGCGTGATGAGCGTGCGGTGCCGTTCGCCTTGTCCGGCGTGACCGATGCGCCACAACCGGCGCGATGTGGCGGGTCCGAGCGGAGGGTGCCCCGGTTTCGCCGCAACGGACAGGGAAGCGGGCGCATCCGACTCACGCTGCAGCCCCCTCCGATGCCGAATCTGCGCCTCTCCGCCGCCGCGGCCCTCTTCGCCCTGACACTGGCCGGCTGCGGGGGATCACCCGTTCTCGATGCGGGCGTACCGGCCGTGCCGGCGATCCTCGACGAACAGGCCGCCGCCGCCGCGCTCTCCCGCTACAGAGCGCAGCACGGGCTGAGCGCCGTCGTCATCGATTCCCGTCTGATCACCGCGGCCTCGTTCCAGGCACAAGCCAATGCGCGAGCCGGGCGGCTCAGCCACGAGATCGCCGGAAGCTTCGACAGCCGCATGGCGGGCGCCGGTTTCGGCCGGCGCTACGCCTCGGAGAACCTGAGCGCCGGGTCCGAGACCTTCGATCAGGTGCTCGCCCGCTGGAAGGCCTCGCCCGAGCACAACCGCAACATGCTGATGCCGCAGCTCCGGCGCGTCGGCATCGCCCGGTTCGATGCTCCAGGGACGCGCTACAAGCGCTTCTGGGCGCTGGTGATGGCCGGTGACTGAGGCGAAGCGGCCCGAGCCCGACGCGGCCGGGCCACCCGTCACCGCTACCGAACCTGCGCGAAGAGCGGATCCAGGCGCTTCTGCGTCAGCTTGTTGTGCGGGACGCTCTTGTTGTTGTGCGGGACGCTCTTGGCGGCCTCCAGGTTGTCGCGCTTGTCGCCGACGACCACGAGGGCGACCATCCCCATCATGTAATGCGGCGCGCATTTGAAGCCGTAGACGCCCTCCTTGTCGAACTTGACCACGGCTTCCTGACCGACGGTCGTTTTGACGATGTCGGCGCCGTCCGGCGCCATGCCCTTGATCGTCTCGACGTTGTGCCCCTTGTCGGTCGGCAGGAACTTGATGCTGTCGCCGGGCTTCAGCCGCACGAGCGCGGGATCGAACACCATCATCCCGCCCGGCCCGCTGTTGAGCATCTTGACCGCCACTTCGTCGGCCGCCGCCGGCAAGGCGATGGCGAGCGTGGCGGCACTGATCAGGACCCTGAAGCTCATCATTCGCTTTCTCGTATTAATTCTTAAGATAATCGACGATCTCCATCGAATACTACGACATATCGAGTCATTCTTCAGGCATCAAATCGATAATTACTTTCAAAATCGAATTATTATACTTTGAAATACGTTCTCCGAGAAGCGTCATGGGGCTGGACGGGCTGGGCCTTTCAAACCTACGCGGCTGCGTGTAAACGCGGGGCTTGACGATCATCCCAGCGCCTGCGCCCCCTTGGCGCCGCCTTCGAAACGGCGGTGCGCGAGGGCGAGCGCGCGCGAACTCGCTTCAAGGCGCTCAATGCCGAAACGCACCGACATCTCCTCCATTCTCATCATCGGTGCGGGCCCCATCATCATCGGGCAGGCCTGCGAATTCGATTATTCCGGCACCCAGGCCTGCAAGGCCCTGCGGGAAGAGGGCTACCGGATTGTTCTGGTGAACTCGAACCCGGCAACGATCATGACCGACCCGGACATGGCCGACGCGACCTATGTCGAGCCGATCACCCCGGAGATCGTCGCCAAGATCATCGAGAAGGAGCGGCCCGACGCGCTGCTGCCCACCATGGGCGGACAGACGGCGCTCAACTGCGCACTCTCGCTGAAGCGCATGGGCGTGCTGGAAGAGTTCGGCGTGCAGATGATCGGCGCGACGGCCGAGGCCATCGACAAGGCGGAGGACCGCAACCTCTTCCGCGACGCAATGACCAAGATCGGCCTGGAGACCCCGAAATCGGAACTCGCCAACGCCTCGGCCGCCAAGAAGGCCGATCGCGACCGCTATCTCGCCGAGAAGGCGCGCATTGAGGCAGCGCAATCGGACCCAGCCGTCCGCGCGGCGGCGCTCGCCGAGTTCGATCGGCAATGGAGCGGGGCTGAGGGCGACCGGCGGCGGCGTTACATCGAGCACGCCCTGGGTCAGGCGCTGATCGCGCTGGCGGAAGTCGGCCTGCCGGCGATCATCCGCCCCTCCTTCACCATGGGCGGCACCGGCGGCGGCATCGCCTACAACCGCGAGGAGTTCCTCGAGATCGTCGAGCGCGGCATCGACGCCTCGCCGACCAACGAGGTGCTGATCGAGGAGAGCGTGCTCGGCTGGAAGGAGTACGAGATGGAGGTCGTCCGCGATAAGGCGGATAACTGCATCATCGTCTGCTCCATCGAGAACCTCGATCCGATGGGCGTGCATACCGGCGACTCGATCACCGTCGCCCCGGCCCTGACGCTCACCGACAAAGAATATCAGGTGATGCGCGATGCCTCCCTCGCGGTCCTGCGCGAGATCGGCGTCGAGACCGGCGGCTCGAACGTGCAGTTCGCGATCGACCCGAAGACGGGCCGGATGATCGTGATCGAGATGAACCCGCGCGTGTCGCGCTCCTCGGCGCTGGCCTCGAAGGCCACCGGTTTCCCGATCGCCAAGGTCGCGGCCAAGCTCGCCGTCGGCTACACGCTCGATGAAATCGCCAACGACATCACCGGCGGCGCGACCCCGGCCTCGTTCGAGCCGACGATCGACTACGTCGTCACCAAGATCCCGCGCTTCGCCTTCGAGAAATTCCCCGGCGCCGAGCCGACGCTGACCACCGCGATGAAGTCGGTGGGCGAGGCCATGGCGATCGGCCGCTGCTTTGCCGAATCGCTGCAGAAGGCCCTGCGCTCGCTCGAGACGGGGCTGACCGGCCTCGACGAGATCGAGATCGAGGGTCTCGGCAAGGGCGACGACCACAACGCGATCAAGGCCGCGCTCGGCACGCCGACGCCGGACCGGCTGCTCAAGGTCGCGCAGGCCATGCGGCTCGGGATCAGCCACGAGGAGATCTACGCCTCCTGCGCGATCGATCCGTGGTTCCTCGAGCAGCTCCAGGCCATCGTCGATCTGGAGAACCGGGTGAAGGCGCATGGCCTGCCCAAGACCCCGGGCGCCTTCCGCCAGCTCAAGGCCGCCGGCTTCTCCGACGCGCGGCTGGCCGTGCTGACCGCCACCGACGAGGACGCCGTGCGCGCCGCCCGCCGGGGCTTGGGCGTACGCCCGGTCTTCAAGCGGATCGACACCTGCGCCGCCGAGTTCAAGGCACCGACCGCCTACATGTACTCGACCTACGTCGCCCCCTTCGCCGGCCAGAATGCGGACGAGGCGTACCCGTCGGACAGGAAGAAGGTCATCATCCTGGGCGGCGGCCCGAACCGGATCGGCCAGGGCATCGAGTTCGACTATTGCTGCTGCCACGCCTGCTTCGCACTCACCGAGGCCGGCTACGAGACCATCATGGTCAACTGCAACCCGGAGACGGTCTCGACCGACTACGACACCTCCGACCGGCTCTACTTCGAACCGCTCACCGAAGAGGATGTCCTGGAGATCGTCGAGACCGAGCGGCAGGCAGGCACGCTCCACGGCGTGATCGTGCAGTTCGGCGGCCAGACCCCGCTCAAGCTCGCGCGCGCCCTGGAGGCCGCCGGTGTCCCGATCCTTGGCACCTCGCCCGACGCCATCGACCTTGCCGAGGACCGCGACCAGTTCAAGCGCCTGCTGGACAAGCTCGGCCTCAAGCAGCCCAAGAACGGCATCGCCTACTCGGTGGAGCAGAGCCGGCTCGTCGCAGCCGAACTCGGCCTGCCCTTCGTGGTACGCCCGAGCTACGTGCTCGGCGGGCGGGCCATGGCGATCATCCGCGACGAGACGCAGTTCGCCGAGTACCTGCTCGGCACCCTGCCGAGCCTGATCCCCTCCGACATCAAGGCGCGCTACCCCAACGACAAGACGGGGCAGATCAACACGGTGCTGGGCAAGAACCCGCTCCTGTTCGACCGCTACCTGTCCGACGCGACCGAGGTCGATGTCGATGCGGTCTGCGACGGCGCGACCGTGTTCATCGCCGGCATCATGGAGCACATCGAGGAGGCGGGCATCCACTCGGGCGATTCCGCCTGCTCGCTGCCGCCGCGCACGCTCTCGCCCGAGATCATCACGGAGTTGGAGCGGCAGACCAAGGCGATGGCGCTGGCCCTCAAGGTCGGCGGCCTGATGAACGTGCAGTACGCGATCAAGGACGGCACGATCTACGTGCTGGAGGTGAACCCGCGCGCCTCGCGCACGGTACCCTTCGTCGCCAAGGTGATCGGCGAACCGATCGCCAAGATCGCCGCGCGGATCATGGCCGGCGAGTCCCTCGACAGCTTCGGTCTCAAGCCGAAGCGGCTCGACCACATCGCGGTGAAGGAGGCGGTGTTCCCGTTCGCCCGCTTCCCCGGCGTCGACGTGCTGCTCGGGCCGGAGATGCGCTCGACCGGCGAGGTGATCGGACTGGATGCCGGGTTCGGCGTGGCCTTCGCCAAGAGCCAGCTCGGATCGGGCACGGCGGTGCCGCGCACCGGTACCGTGTTCGTCTCCGTGCGCGATGACGACAAGCCGCGGGTGCTGCCGGCGATCCGGCAGCTCTCCGGCCTCGGCTTCACCATCCTCGCGACCGGCGGCACGCAGCGCTACCTGGCGGATGAGGGTATCCCGACCCAGCGCATCAACAAGGTGCTGGAGGGCCGTCCCCACATCGTCGATTCGATCAAGAACGGCGACATCGCGCTGGTCATCAACACGACCGAGGGTGCCGGTGCGCTGTCCGACTCACGCTCGCTCCGGCGGGCGGCCCTCTTGCATAAAGTGCCGTACTACACCACTCTCGCCGGCGCGATGGCGGCGGCCGAGGGGATCAAGGCCTATCTCGAAGGCGATCTTCAGGTTCGCGCCTTGCAGGAATACTTCGCGGCCTAAATAGACGTTCGTGTGCCGGGCGGCCCGCCGAGCGGAAGCGGGCGGCCCGAAAGCACACAATCAAGAGCCGTTATCCCGGCCCGGAAGGAGCATGTCGCTCCGGCCGGGCCTCTTCATTGTGGCGCGAGACCATGAGCATCGACAAGCTTCCCATCACGGCACGCGGCTACGCAGCCCTCGAGGAGGAGCTGAAGCGTCGCCAGCAGGTGGAACGCCCCCGGATCATCCAGGCGATCTCCGAAGCCCGCGCGCTCGGCGACCTTTCCGAGAATGCCGAGTACCATGCGGCCAAGGAGGCCCAGTCCCACAACGAGGGCCGGGTGCTCGAACTGGAGAGCATGATCGCGCGCGCCGAGATCATCGACACTTCGAAGCTGTCGGGCGCCAAGATCAAGTTCGGCGCCCGCGTGAAACTCGTGGACGAGGACACCGAGGAGGAGAAGACCTACCAGCTCGTCGGCGAGCCGGAGGCGGATGTGCGCGAGGGCCGCGTCTCGATCTCCTCGCCCATCGCCCGCGCCCTGATCGGCAAGGCCGTCGGCGACACGGTGGAAGTCACGACCCCCGGCGGCGGCAAGTCCTACGAGGTCGTCGCCGTCGAGTGGGGAGCCTGACCCGCATGCGCGTCCCCGGCCTCGCGGCCGCGCTCGGCCTCCTGGCCGGGGTCGTGCTCGGCGTCCCGGCCGCGGCGCAGGACTTCGACCGGGTTGACTTCGACCGGGTTGACTTCGACCGGGTCGGCGGCGTCGCCGTCGATGTGCGCCCCCTGCAGGTTTATGCCCGTGGTCCGCAGACGGAGCTTCTGCGCGCGGACCTGACCGAGGCGATGCGGCGCAGTTTCGGTGACCGCATCGTCCGCGGTGCGCCGACGCTGGTGGTGCGCGTGAGCGGCCTGTCGCTCGCGGCCTATGGCGGTGCGCAGGGCGGCGACCGCAGCAGCCTGGGCGGCAGCGGCACGACGGATTACCTCGACGGCGAAGCGCTGCTGGTCGGCCGTGGCGGCGAGATCCTCGCGCGCCATCCCCAGCTCTCGGCCCTGCCCGCGAGTTCCGGCGGCGCGTGGTACGATCCGGCCTCCGAGCGGCGGCGGGTCGCGGCCCTTGCCGAGCACTACGCGCAGTGGCTGCGGCGCCGGCTCCCGGCCCAGTAGGCCGGGTTTGGTGGGATCGAAGGTTTGCGTCGCGTGAACGAACAGGGGCCGGTGAAGCCCGACGGCAGCGGACTGCCGGAACTCGCGCGGGCCCGCGCCTGGATCCTCACCGACGGCAAGGCCGGCGACGAGAACCAGTGCATCGGCATCGCCGAGGCGCTCGGCCTCACCTACGAGACGCGGCGGATTCCGGACGGACGGCCCCTGACCTGGATGGCCCCGTGGGGGCCGATCGACCCGCGGGACGCGCCGGGCCGATCCGGCGGCCTGCTGCAAGGCCCGCTTCCCGATCTCCTGATCGCGTCGGGGCGGCGCTCCGTACCCTATCTGCGCGCCGTGCGACGCGCCTCGGGCGAGAAGACCTTCACGGCCTTCCTCAAGGATCCGCGCACCGGCCACGACACCGCGGATTTCATCTGGGTTCCCGACTACGACGACCTGCGCGGCCCCAACGTCTTCACCACGCTCACCGCGCCGCATCCCGTCTCCCGCGCCCGGCTCGACGCCGCCCGCACGACCCCCGATCCGCGTCTCGCGCGCCTGCCCTGGCCGCGCATCGCCGTGCTGATCGGCGGGGACAGCCGGCATCTGCGTTACCGCCAAGCCGATATGCAGCGGCTGGTGCGCGATCTCACCAAGCTCGCCGATGGCGGCTGCTCGCTGATGTTGACGGTCTCCCGGCGCACGCCGCCGGACCTGCGCACCGCCCTCGAAAACCTGGTGAAGGACAAGGGCGGCTTCTTCTGGGACGGCACCGGCGAGAACCCTTACGTCGGCATGCTGGCGATCGCCGACCACATCGTCGTCACCTCCGATTCCGCCAACATGGTGGGCGAGGCCGCGAGCACCGGCGTGCCCCTCCTCCTATTCGATCTGCCGCGCACCTATATCCGGCATCGGCGGATGTTTGCGGGCCTCGCCATGGCCGGCGCGCTGAAGCCGTTCATCGGGCGCCTGGAAGCGCTGCGCTACGCCCCGATCGACGCGACACCGGAGATCGCTGCCGCCTTGGCGGAAGCATACATGGGCCACCGTCGACGCTGGGCGGAGGCGCGACCGGCGGTGTCCGTCCCGCTGGGACGGCCTGAGACGTGACCGGCGCGCGGCCCGCGCGGTGAAAGAAATCTTTGTCCTCGCGGTGTCAGACTGCACGCGAGGATCGACAGGACGGGAAGACGGCCGCGGCCGGTTGCGGACAGGAGACGGCACCGATGGCGCACACCCATGCGAGGCTCGTGATCATCGGCTCGGGGCCGGCCGGCTACACGGCCGTGATCGACGCCGCCCGCGCCATGGTCGAGCCTCTGCTGATCTCGGGCTTCCAGCCCGTCGGCTTCTCTGAAGCGGGGGAGCCCCGGATGTGTGTGTATCCAAACCTCTGCCCGGCGAACGACGACCGTCCGCGGCCCATGCTTGAAGCTGCAGCTTAGAGCCCGTTCAAGTCCCCTCCGCTCCCTCGTTCGTCCAGGCACGCCATGACCACTCACAAGACCAAGGTCCTCATCATCGGGGCCGGACCGGCCGGCTACACGGCGGGCATCTATGCCGCCCGGGCCAACATGAAGCCCATCATCGTGACGGGCATCCAGCCGGGCGGGCAGCTGACCATCACCACGGACGTGGAGAACTATCCCGGTTTCGCGACCGCCGTTCAGGGGCCTGACCTGATGGAGCAGATGCGCCTGCAGGCCGAGCACGTCGGCACCCGGATCCTTTCCGACACCATCGTGTCGGTCGACCTCTCGAAGCGCCCCTTCGTGGCCGAGGGGGATAGCGGCGACACCTACGTCGCCGACACCCTGATCGCCGCCACGGGCGCCCAGGCCCGCTGGCTCGGCCTGCCGTCCGAGATCGAGTTTAACGGGGCGGGCGTCTCAGCCTGCGCGACCTGCGACGGCTTCTTCTACCGCGGCAAGGAGGTCGTCGTGATCGGCGGCGGCAACACCGCCGTCGAGGAGGCGCTGTACCTGGCCAACCTGGCCTCGAAGGTCACCGTCATCCACAGGCGCGACCGTTTCCGGGCGGAGCCCATCCTTCAGGATCGGCTGTTCGCCCATCCGAAGATCGAGGTCATCTGGAACCATGTGGTCGAGGAGGTCCTCGGCCGGAGGGAGCCGGTGAAGGCCGTCACCGGCGTCCGGTTGCGCGACGCCGACACCGGCGCGACGCGTGACGTTCCGGCCGACGGCATGTTCGTCGCCATCGGGCACGATCCCGCGACGAAGCTCTTCGCCGGACAGCTCGAACTGCTGGAAGGCGGCTACATCAAGATCGTGCCGGGCACGACGCGGACCAACGTCGAGGGGGTCTACGCGGCCGGCGATTGCGCCGAATTCGTCTACCGCCAGGCTGTGGTCGCCGCCGGCATGGGGTGCATGGCGGCGCTTGAGGCCGAGAAGTTCCTGGCCGAGCATTCGCCGGACCCGAAGGTCAGGACCGAGGAGTTGCAGGAACCAGAGATGATCGGAGCCTACGACTAGGCAGGCGGATGCGAGAGCCCAGCATCTGGCGCCAGCACTTCGCTGCGGTGGCGGCTGGGCTTCGAGCCTAAGGAGGTCGAGGCCCTCGCCCGCAAGTGGGGCGAAGGCCAATGCTTCCCCCTAGTCGCGCGAATGCATGAATGGACGGCCTGAGAGCGTCTTTCAGGAATGCCGACTTTGAACGTGGCGGCATCCAGGCGTGCTGGCCGATTGGCCCCCACGCGGATCGTGGCTGTCTCGGATGGTCGCTACCTGGGCCGGCAACGGTACTCCCCCGGGTTCACCCCGGTCCACTTCCGGAACGCGCGGAAGAACGAGCTGGCCTCGGAGAAGCCCGCCGCCTCGGCAACCGCCGCGAGGCTCAGGTCCGTGGTCCGCAGGAGGTGCACCGCTATTTCCTTGCGGACGGTGTCCTTGATCTCCTGGAACGACTGGTCCTCGGCCTCGATCCGTCGGCGCAGGGTCGATGCCGACAGGTCGAACCGTTGCGCGACCTCGTCGAAATCCAGCCAGACGTCGGGGTTTTGCGAGCGCAGCAGGTGCTTGACCCTCGCGACCGCCCCGGCGTCGTTGCGGTATTTGACAAGGATGTTCGCCGGCGCGCGCTGGAGGAAGGCGTCGCGGTCACCGACCACAGCAGGGGCACGCGACACCGGCGCGTGACAATGGCCAGCATCCAGATGTTGACGTCGGTTCGGCCGAGTTTCCACTGGGTGCGATCCAGCGCCAGGCATTTGGACCGGGCCAGATGGAGCATGCGCACCACGAGGGTCGCGACCACCGCCTGATCGAGCCGCACATACTGGAAGAAGCGCTGCAGACGGCGGTACTTTGAAGCGTGCCGCGCCGGCCCGTGACAGTGGCTGGCGATATGGCCGAGGTTGACCGTCCGACGATGGATCAGCCCGGTCATCAGGGCGCCGAGCGTCTCCGGACGCGAGTGGTTCAGGCCCAGATGCGCCGCAAAACTCGCGATCAGGGCGGTGCGGGGAGACAGAGACATGGGGGGATCCTCTTGCCGGAGAATCCTTCAGCCCATCACTTCGCACCGCCCGCCGCGACCCTGTCGTGTACGGTGAGGGAACGGACTCGACGATGCATAAGCTTTTGGAATTATTCAGTTTTATCCGGAAATACGGTGGACAACCGACCACTTTGAATGCGCACAACTTCCAGGCTCAGAAGAGCCCTGCGAAGGCTACGACCGAGTAGGTGCCTGGGCTGCGGGCGTTTCAAGTACTGTTCAAAAGAACGCCCGCTTCGCCATCGTGTCGGACACGGAGACCGACCGGGGACAGGCGCTGTCGAAGCATTCAAGACGTTGTTCGACACGCATTTCCCTGTTGATGGCGGAAATGACGCAACCAAATTGCAAGCTTGTCGTCCTAACCTGAAAGCTGCGGGAGCCGGCAGGTTTCGCGAAGAAGCCTTTCGCCGGGTATGGCAGGGCAACAGACTGGCGTCGTGCAACGCCCGAAGGTCGTGGCCCCCCGTGCGGGCTGACTGCGACGGGCCGACCTCGACGGGCGGGAGTGACGGCCTTGGATTGGGACAAGATCCGGATTTTCCTCAACGTCGCGGAGGCCGGGAGCTTCACGCGGGCGGGCGACGACATCGGCCTCAGCCAGTCGGCGGTGAGCCGGCAGATCAGCGCCCTCGAGCGGGAGTTGAAGGCGCCGCTGTTCCACCGGCACGCTCGCGGGCTGATCCTGACCGAGCAGGGCGACCTGCTGTTTCGCGCCGCACGCGACATGAAGCTCAGGCTGGAGAACACCCGCGCCCGCCTCGTCGAGACGAGCGAGCGCCCCTCCGGCGACCTGCGGGTGACGACGACGGTGGGCTTAGGCACATCCTGGCTGTCGCAGCGTGTCTCGGAATTCCTCGACCTCTATCCGGACGTGCGGATCGAGCTGGTGCTCACCAACGAGGAGCTGGACCTCGCCATGCGCGAGGCCGACATCGCGATCCGTATGCGCCGCCCGGCCCAGCCGGACCTGATCCAGCGGCGGCTGTTCACGGTGCATTATCACGCCTTTGCGAGCCCCGATTACGTCAAACGCTTCGGTGAACCCAAAACCATCGCCGACCTCGACGAGCACCGCCTCGTCTCGTTTGGCGGCAACGAGCCGTCCTATCTGCTCGCGACCCACTATCTCGCCAGCATCGGCCGCGAGGGGGACGAGCGCCGTCCGGTCCACTTCACGGTCAACAACATCACCGCCCTCCACAAGGCGATGGAGGCCGGCGTCGGCGTCGGCATCCTGCCGGACTACGCCGTCGACGGGAACGAGAGCCTCGTTCAGGTGCTGCGCGAGAGCGAGATGCCGACGATGGAGAGTTATCTCGTCTATGCCGAGGAGATGCGCTCGGTGGCCCGCGTCCAGGCCTTCCGCGATTTCCTCGTGAACAAGGCACAACGCTGGACTTATTGAAAGCTTGGCCGGGCAACCGGCCGGCAACCGCCCTTGTCGCGCACCGACGCACTCGTCTAAGACCGCCCCTCCTGCCGGGCGGTTCGCGAAGCCTCCGGCCGAAGCAGCCGGACGGCATGATCGCGATTCACTGCCTCAACGGGCCGAACCTCAATCTCCTGGGCCAGCGCGAGCCCGGCATCTACGGTGCCGCCACGCTCGCCGACATCGAGCAAAACCTGCGGGAGCAGGCGGCCCGCCTCGATATCGCCCTGACCTTCCGTCAGACGAATCACGAGGGCGAACTCGTGACGTTCGTGCAGGAGGCCGGCGCCGCCGGGGCCGGGGTGCTCATCAACGCCGCCGCCTACACGCATACCTCGATCGCGCTTCGCGACGCGATCAAGGGCGCGGGGGTGACGGCGGTGGAGATCCACCTCTCCAACGTCCACGCCCGCGAGGACTTCCGCCACGTCTCGCGGATCGCGCCGGTCTGCGCCGGTTTGATTTCGGGCTTCGGTGCCCACAGTTACGTCCTGGGGCTCGACGCCCTCGCCCATCTCCTGCGTGGACGCACCCCGTCCGCCTCCTGACTTCAGAACTACGAGCCGATGGCCAAGAACGAACCCTTCGATCCCGAACTGGTGCGCGAACTCGCCCGGATGGTCGCCGAGACCGATCTGACCGAGATCGAGGTCGAGAAGGGCGATCTGCGCATCCGCGTCGCCCGAAAGATCGAGACGGTCTCGGTTCAGGTCGCGCCCGCCGCTGCGGCCGCACCGGTCGCGGCGCCGCCCGCCGCTCTGGCGCCGGCACCCGCCAAATCCGGCGCGGGCCATCCCGGCGCCGTGCCGTCGCCCATGGTCGGCACCGCCTACCTACGCCCCTCGCCGGACGCGAAGCCGTTCATCGAGATCGGCACGAAGGTCCAAGCGGGCGACAAGCTGTTGCTGGTCGAGGCCATGAAGACCTTCAACGAAATCGTCGCGCCCCGCGCCGGTACGGTGACCGCGATCTTCATCGAGGATGGGATGCCGGTCGAGTACGGCGAAGCCCTCCTCGTGCTCGAGTAGCCTCCCCGCGATGTTCGACAAGATCCTGATCGCAAACCGCGGCGAGATCGCACTCCGCATCCTGCGGGCGGCGAAGGAGCTCGGTATCGCCACCGTCGCGGTCCACTCGACGGCGGATGCCGACGCCATGCATGTGCGGCTGGCCGACGAGAGCGTCTGCATCGGCCCCCCGGCCGCCCGCGACAGCTACCTCAACATCCCCTCGATCATCGCCGCCTGCGAGATCACCGGGGCGGACGCCGTGCATCCCGGCTACGGCTTCCTGTCGGAGAACGCCCGGTTCGCCGAGGTTCTGGCGCATCACAATATCGGCTTCATCGGCCCCAAGGCCGAGCATATCCGCATCATGGGCGACAAGATCGAGGCCAAGCGCACCGCCAAGCGCCTCGGTATTCCCTGCGTGCCGGGCTCGGAGGGTGGCGTCACCGATCCGGACGAAGCCAAGCGCGTGGCTGCCGAGATCGGCTATCCCGTCCTGGTGAAGGCCGCCTCCGGCGGCGGCGGGCGCGGCATGAAGGTCGCCCGCTCGGAGAGCGAGCTGGAGCAGGCGCTCGACATGGCCCGCACCGAGGCCAAGGCCGCCTTCGGCGACGATGCGGTCTACCTCGAGAAGTACCTGACCAAGCCCCGCCATATCGAGGTGCAGATCCTCGGCGACGGGAAGGGCCACGCGGTGCATCTGGCCGAGCGCGACTGCTCGCTGCAACGCCGCCACCAGAAGGTCTGGGAGGAAGGCGGCTCGCCGGCCCTCAACGAGGCGATGCGCGCCGAGATCGGCGGCATCTGCGCCAACGCCATGCGCGAACTCGGCTATCTCGGCGCCGGCACCATCGAGTTCCTCTACGAGGACGGGCGGTTCTACTTCATCGAGATGAACACCCGCATCCAGGTGGAGCACCCCGTCACCGAGATGATCACCGGAATCGATCTCGTGAACGAGCAGATCCGGGTCGCGGCCGGCGGCGGCCTGTCGGTGGCTCAAGAGGATATCAAGGTCGAGGGCCACGCCATCGAGTGCCGGATCAACGCCGAGCACCCCTCGACCTTCCGGCCCTCGCCGGGGCTGATCACCTATTTCCACCCGCCGGGCGGCCTCGGCGTCCGGGTCGATTCGGCCGCGTTCCAGGGCTACCGAATCCCGTCCAACTACGACTCGCTGATCGGCAAGCTGATCGTGCATGGGCGCACCCGCAACGAGTGCCTGATGCGCCTGCGCCGGGCGCTGGACGAGTTCGTGGTCGATGGAATCGACACCACGCTGCCGCTGTTCCGCACGCTGGTGCGCAACGCCGACGTGCAGAACGGCCTCTACGACATCCACTGGCTCGAAGGCTTCCTGGCCCGCGAGGAGCTGAACGGCGTCGAGACGCGGCGCTGAGAAAGCGGGGCGGGGCGGGGCGGGGCGGGGCCGGTCGGTCCGCCCCTGCTGCCTCCTGACGGCTGGTGTTCGCGCCCGGAGCGCGCGACAACGCTTCGATGCACGACAGGCCGCCCGTGGACATCACGCCCGACATCCTGCTCAAGGCCTATGCCGCCGGGATCTTCCCGATGGCCGAGGATGCGGACGATCCGACGATCTACTGGGTCGAGCCCCGCGCCCGCGGGGTGCTGCCCCTCGACCGCTTCCACGTGCCCAAGCGCCTCGCCCGCACCGTGCGCTCCGACGGGTTCGAGGTCGTCAGCGACCGGGATTTCGATGCGGTGATCGAGGGCTGCGCCGCCCCGCGCCGGGATACCGCCCGCACCTGGATCAACGCCCGCATCCGTGACCTCTACGGCGCGCTGTTCGAACTCGGGCATTGCCACACGATCGAGGTCTACCACGAGGGCCGCCTCGCGGGCGGACTTTACGGCGTCTCGCTCGGGGCGGCCTTCTTCGGCGAGAGCATGTTCCACGAGGTGCGCGACGCCTCGAAGGTCGCTCTGGTCCACCTCGTGGCCCGGCTGCGCTCGGGCGGTTACCGGCTCGCCGACACGCAATTCCTCACAGAGCACCTGAGCCAGTTCGGCGTCGAGGAAATGCCGCGCCACATCTACAAGCGCCAGCTCGCCGCCGCGATCTCCGAGCGGGCCGACTGGGGTCCGCCGGACCGGGTCTTCCGTGGCGCCGAAGCCCTGGCCGCCCTCGGGATCGGGCGCAGCGAGGCATAGGGAGGACATCGGTCCGCTGCCCCGATACCCCGCCAAAGGGATGATCCCTTTGGGATCCCGGCTCTTTCAGTCTGGAATCGGTTCGAGCCGCAGCAGGCGGCTGGCGAGCGCCGCGGCCGCCTGCGGGTCGGTCCGCACGGCCTCACCGAGCAAGCCGTCGATGACGAGCGCGGCGATGCCGTGGACGAGCGCCCAGGATCGCAAGGCTTCGTCGGAAGCGGCTTCCCCCGGCAGCAGCGTCGCAACCCGCTCGGCGAGCACCGCGTAGGCGGCGGCGGAGGCTTCGCACAACGCCTGGGGCCGTGAGCCGCCGGAGCGCGCGCCGCCGAACATCAGGCGAAACAATCCGGGCTGCGCACAGGCAAAGGCGACGTAGGCTGCCCCTTGCGCGTAGAGGGCCTCGCGTCCCGCCCCCTCCCCTCCCCGATCCGCCACCTCCAGCGCCGCGCGCAGCCGCTCGAAGCCGACGATGGCCACCGCCGCAAGCAGGGCGTCCTTGTCGGGAAAGTGCCGGTAGGGCGCCATCGCCGACACACCCGCCCGGCGCGCGGTCTCGCGCAGGCCGAGCGAGGCCGGATCGCCCCCCTCCTCCAGGATCGACAGGCCCGCCGCGACCAGGGCCTCGCGCAAATCGCCGTGGTGGTAGCCGCCCTTGGCCGGGTTCGGCTCGCCCTTCGATGTTGACACTGTAAGCAACGTGCCTATGATTACACCGTAAACATGGGGTTGGTGCCATGCAGACATCGGATAGGCAAGCGACCGCGAATGGCCGCCCCACGCGGGACTCGGTCGATCTCTCGGCCTATCCGGGTCTTGTCGTGGTCTATCTCGGCTTTCGCGTCGGACGGATACGGGGCTTGAAGGCGCTGCTCGGCATCGGGCGCGAGTTGGCCCAGATGCAGCGCGAGCGGCCCGACGGGCTGCTGGCGCACGAGAACCTCGTCTACGGCCTCAACCATATCGGCATGCGGCAGTACTGGCGCGATCTGGAAAGCTTGGAGGCCTTCACCCGCTCGGACCCACACAAGACGTGGTGGCGGGATTTCGGCCGCGATCCGGCCGGCAACGGCTTCTGGCACGAGGCCTACCGGCTCTCGGGCGGGATGGAGGCGATCTATGTCGGCATGCCGCGCCCGATCGGGCTCGCGTCCTTCGCCGCCGCCCGCCAGCCGCTCGGGCCCTTCATGACCTCGCGGCAGCGGCTGGCTTCGTAGAGATGCCTAGCGGAAGATCGCGTCGAAGATCGATTGCGGCTCGCGCGGTGGCGGTGGGGCCGCTGCCGGCCCTTCGTTGTTCGGGAAGAACTTGCGCGAGGGCTTCTGCTTGGGCTGGACCGGCACGCCGCGCGGCCCTTCGACGTCGACCTGACCGTTCTGGTTGATTTGGGCGGACGTCTTGGTCGGGTCCGCGCCCTTCTTCTTCGGCTTGTCCTGGCGCGAGGCGAGCGCGGGCACGTCCTCCTGCTCCTTCGCCTCGGCGATCACGTCGGAGCCGCCCTTACAATCGGTCAGCCACACATCGTAGATCGGGTGCTCGATGGCGTGCAGGCCGGGGCTCGCCGCGAACATCCAGCCGGTGAAGATACGCCGATACTTGCTGTCCAGCGTCACCTCGTCGACCTCGAGGAAGGCCGTGGTCTTCGGCGTCTCGGTGGGCGGGCGCGAGTAGCAGACCCTCGGCGTCATCTGCAGGGCGCCGAACTGCACCGTCTCGTCGATGGCGACCTCGAAGGTCACGATCCGGCCGGTGATCTTGTCGAGGCCGGAGAACACCGCGGTCGGGTTCTTGATCTTGTCGGCGGAGGCCGGCAGCGCGCAGAGCGCCAGGGCGAGCGTGCCGAGCGCGGTCCGGCGCAGGATCGTTGCGGGGATACGGCTCAAGGCGCCCTCTTGAGTCTGGAGCCGGCCATCGCGGTCGGCAAACGGTGCGGCCGTTCCAACACCCCAAGGGTGGTGGAAAAAGGGCGGCCGGGCCGTGATGCTCTTAAGTTCAGCCCGCGCTTCGCGCCGACCGCCCTGCGGCAGATCGCGACCAGCCGGCGCGCGGCATGGCTTCGTCTACTCGGCGGGCGTCCACGGCACGTAGTCGCCGGTCGCGGCCGGCCGCTGGCCCCAGGAGAGTTGCGAGCCCTTCGGCCGGTAGGCCGCCGCCGTGCCGGTGAGGTTCTCCTCGTGGGCCTTCTGCCACTCGCGAGGCTGGTAATCCTCCTCGCTCGGGGCGACGTCGCCGTTGTGGCACAGCCAGGCCCGCCAGCCCGGCGGCACGCGGGACGCGTCGGCATAGCCGTTATAGACGACCCAGCGCCGCTCCGGGCCGACCGAGCGGTCGATCAGCGGGCCCAACGCCTTGTAGTATTTGTTGCCGAGTTCGTCCGAACCGACGAACTGGCCGCTGCGCGCGGTATAGAGCGCGAGCGACATCGTCTGCCCGTTCCACCAGGTGAAGATGCGCAGCAGCGTGTCCTTGAGGGCCATGATTCCTCCGGCGAGCGACGGACCCGCGGTGCCGTCGCCGCGGTCGTTATGGTCGTCACGCGCGTGTGAGTCCAGCACCCCGGGCCGCTGTCGCATTTACGGCACGCTCCCCCTGTCTCGCGCGGCCGTTAACCCTGTCCGACCCTGTCGAAGGCGGTCGAACGCATCGCCTTCCCTGTGGACCGAAAAATTTTCCCGGCGGATTCGATCAAGCCGAAAGGCCACTTAGCGAACCGCCTCGAATATCCACAGATTTATGATGAAGGACACAACATCTAGGGCGGAACACGGGTAGCCGGCACTAGTTATTGACGCAGATGGCCGCTCGGACGTAAGGTCCCGGCATCGCTTCGAACGGTTCGGCGGGGTTTGGGAAGAACCCCGTTTTCGCATGGCGGACAGGCTCCCACGTCGTCTGTGGCGGGGCCCCGAACCGGCCGAGGCACATCCGGCTTTTCATCCATGATCCGCGGCCTGCGCCGCGGCACGGGGTCGCTTGACTCCGAGGGAGAGGGATTCATGCGGTTCGAGCGGCGCTACACGACGGCGGGCCAGTCGCCCTACGCAGCCATCGCCTTCCGCAAGGCTGTGAGCGAGATTCGCAACCCGGACGGCTCGATCGTCTTCCGGCTCGACGGCATTTCCGTGCCGGAGAGCTGGAGCCAGGTCGCCGCCGATGTGCTGGCGCAGAAATATTTCCGCAAGGCCGGCGTTCCGGCCCGCCTGAAGAAGGTGGAGGAGAACAGCGTTCCCTCCTTCCTCTGGCGCGCCGTGCCGGATGAGGCCGCGCTCGCCGAACTGCCGGAGGAGGAGCGCTTCGTCTCCGAGATCTCGGCGACCCAGGTGTTCGACCGGCTCGCCGGCTGCTGGACCTATTGGGGCTGGAAGGGCGGCTACTTCTCGTCCGAGGAAGACGCTGCCGCCTTCATGGACGAGCTGCGCTTCATGCTCGCTCGCCAGATGGTAGCGCCGAACTCGCCGCAATGGTTCAACACCGGCCTGCACTGGGCCTACGGCATCGACGGGCCGAGCCAGGGCCACTTCTACTGCGACCCGAAGACCGGCGTGCTGACGAAGTCGGCCACCGCCTACGAGCACCCGCAGCCGCATGCCTGCTTCATCCAGTCCGTGCAGGACGACCTCGTCAACGAGGGCGGCATCATGGACCTGTGGGTGCGCGAGGCGCGCCTGTTCAAGTACGGCTCGGGCACCGGCTCGAACTTTTCACAGCTGCGTGGGGAGAACGAAAAACTCGGCGGCGGCGGCAAGTCGTCGGGCCTGATGTCCTTCCTCAAGATCGGCGACCGCGCGGCCGGCGCGATCAAGTCGGGCGGCACCACCCGGCGCGCCGCCAAGATGGTGATCGTCGACATCGACCATCCCGACGTCGAGAGCTTCATCGACTGGAAGGTGAAGGAGGAGCAGAAGGTCGCCGCGCTGGTGACCGGCTCCAAGGTCGTCTCCAAGCACCTCACCGCGGTGATGAAGGCCTGCACCCAGTGCGAGGCCGAGGGCGACGCCTGCTTCGACCCCGAGCGCAACCCGGCGCTCAAGCGCGAGATCAAGGCCGCCCGCAAGGCGATGGTGCCCGACGCCTACATCAAGCGCGTGGTGCAGTTCGCCCGCCAGGGCTTCACCAAGATCGACTTCCCCGTCTACGACACCGATTGGGATTCGGAGGCCTATCTCACGGTCGCCGGCCAGAACTCCAACAACTCGGTCTCGCTGACCGACGAGTTCCTGCGCGCGGTGGAAGCGGATGGGCCGTGGAGCCTGACCTCGCGCACCACCGGCAAGGTCGTGAAGACGCCTCAGGCGCGCGACCTGTGGGAGAAGATCGGTGAGGCCGCCTGGGCCTCGGCCGATCCGGGTCTGCACTTCAACACCACGATGAACGACTGGCACACCTGCCCGGAGGGCGGGCGGATCCGGGCCTCGAACCCGTGCTCCGAATACATGTTCCTCGACGACACGGCCTGTAACCTCGCCAGCGCCAACCTGCTGACGATGTACGATCGTGGGGCCAAGCACTTCGACGTCGAGGCGTTCGAGCACCTCAACCGGCTCTGGACCGTGGTGCTCGAAATCTCGGTGATGATGGCGCAGTTTCCGTCCAAGGAGATCGCCGAGCTTTCCTACAAGTACCGCACGCTGGGCCTCGGCTACGCCAATATCGGCGGCCTGCTGATGACCATGGGCCTGCCCTACGACTCCGATAAGGGCCGGGCGCTGGCCGGCGCGCTCACCGCGATCATGACGGGCGTGGCCTACGCCACCTCCGCCGAGATGGCGGCCGAACTCGGCACCTTCGAGGCCTACCCGGACAACGCCGAGCACATGCTGCGGGTGATCCGCAACCATCGCCGTGCGGCGCATGGCGAGGCCGCCGGCTATGAGGGCCTCAACGTCAGCCCCGTACCGCTCGACCACGCCAACATCCCGCAGGCCGATATCGGCGCCCATGCCCGCGCGGCCTGGGACCGGGCGCTGTCGCTCGGCGAGCGGCACGGCTACCGCAACGCGCAGGCCACCGTGATCGCGCCGACCGGCACGATCGGTCTGGTGATGGATTGCGACACCACCGGCATCGAGCCCGACTTCGCCCTGGTGAAGTTCAAGAAGCTCGCCGGCGGCGGCTACTTCAAGATCATCAACCAAGCCGCCCCCGACGCCCTGCGGGCGCTGGGCTACCGCGAGGCCGAGATCGCCGAGATCGAGGCTTACGCCGTCGGCCACGGCTCGATGGGTCAGGCCCCCGCGATCAACCCGGGATCGCTCCGCGCCAAGGGCTTCACCGACGACAAGATCGCGGCGGTGGAAGCCGGCCTGAAGTCGGCCTTCGACATCAAGTTCGTGTTCAACCGCTGGAACCTCGGCGACGACTTCCTCAAGGACACCCTCAAGGTGCCGGCGGAGAAGTTGGCTGATCCCACCTTCGAACTCCTCCCGTTCCTCGGCTTCACTCGCAAGGAAATCGAGGCTGCCAACACCCATGTCTGCGGAGCGATGACGCTGGAGGGCGCGCCCTTTCTCAAGCCCGAGCACTACGCGGTGTTCGATTGCGCCAACCCGTGTGGGCGCACCGGCAAGCGCTACCTCTCGGTCGAGAGCCACATCCAGATGATGGCCGCGGCGCAGCCCTTCATCTCGGGGGCGATCTCCAAGACCATCAACATGCCCAATGACGCCACGGTGGAGGATTGCAAGGCGGCCTACCTGCTGTCCTGGCGCCTCGCGCTCAAGGCGAACGCCCTCTACCGCGACGGCTCCAAGCTCTCGCAGCCGCTCAACTCGGCGCTGATCGCCGACGACGAGGAGGAGGCCGACGAGGCTCTCGAGGCGATCATCCAGGCTCCGGCCGCCGCCAAGGCGACGGCGGCGGCGGAGAAGATCGTCGAGCGCGTGATCGAGCGCATCGAGCGGATCCGCTCGCGCGAGAAGATGCCGGACCGGCGCAAGGGCTATACTCAGAAGGCGGTCGTCGGCGGCCACAAGGTCTACCTGCGCACCGGCGAATACGATGATGGCCGCCTCGGCGAGATCTTCATCGACATGCACAAGGAAGGCGCGACCTTCCGAAGCCTGATGAACAACTTCGCCATCGCGATCTCGCTCGGCCTCCAATACGGCGTTCCGCTGGAGGAATACGTGGAGGCCTTCACCTTCACCCGTTTCGAGCCGGCGGGCTTCGTGCAGGGCAACGACGCGATCAAGAACGCGACGTCGCTGCTCGACTACGTGTTCCGCGAACTGGCGGTCTCGTATCTCGGCCGGACCGATCTCGCCCACGTCAACCCGGCCGAGATCGGCGGCACGGTGCTCGGCGGCGGCGAGGGCGACACGACCCGCGAATCCAAGGCGGCGCCTGCGGCGGCCTCGGTGGTGTCCCGCGGCCTGCTGCGCGGCTCGGCCGACCGGCTCACCCTGATCCAGGGCGGCCCGGCAGGCGCCACGACCGGAATCGGCGCGGCCGCCACAGGCCAGACGGCCCCAGCCGGCGGCACGGTCCACGCCGTGCGGGGCGCGACCGCCCTGAAGGCGGAGCCGCAAAGCGTCGGCAGCATCGAGACGCTGCCCTTCGCCAAGCCGGAACCGAAGGCAGAGCGGAGCATCGCCGACCGCCGGGCCGAAGCGAAGATGAAGGGCTATGTCGGCGAGGCCTGCCCCGAATGTGCGAACTTCACGCTGGTCCGCAATGGCACCTGCCTGAAATGCGACACCTGCGGAAGCACAACAGGGTGTAGCTGATTATGCCGTGTGTGTAACGGAGATGTAGCCTGAGCCAAAAGATGAGCACTGTAGGAGAATAGATGGTTTTCAAGCGCCCCTCCTGCGGCGCGAGGCATAAGATGTTTGGAATTGCTTCTTGGGAGGCTCTGCTTGAGAGGCAAAATTTTTCGAGCCTGCCCTTAGGTTTATTCCCACAGCATGCGCCGATGCAGGAAGCCTGTCGGTCGAAGTACATTCACCTCGACCGACAGGCTTCCGTAGAGCGGGGCGTGTGATGACAGCTTGAGTTCACCTCCATCCAGTCTCCTCTTGAGCAGAGGTGAATAGCTTCGACTGAATAGGTTCCAGGCTGCCATTGGGATGGCAGCCTGGAACGGCGCGGGGAACAAAACGTGAAAGCTTAGCTGTTGCGCCCGGCCGAAGCTGGACGAGCGTCATCGTCGCTCGCGCAGCCTGGGTTTCCAGTGTCGGGCTCAGCCAATCATTGTGGCATCGCAGCCATTACGATTTCTAGGAATAATCATGCAAAACCGTAGCCTTGGAATAAGTATGTTCCTTGAGAAATATTGTCCCGACCCGGCTGTGTTGACAGCGGCCCTCCACGACGAGCTTCGGGTTCAGACGCTCCACGAGGGCCAAGCCCTCTGTTCAGGCAGTGAAGAGGCGGACTGCCTCTGGATCGTCGAGGAGGGACTGCTTCAGGTCATGGCCGGCGGCCCCATCGCCCGCCGCGAACGGGGCGAGATAATCGGCGAGATGGCATTCCTACGGGGCGCGCCCGGCTCCTCACCCGTACGCGGCAACGACGTTGTGGCAGCCTACCGATCCAAGGTGTGGAGGATCGACCGATCGACAATCGACGCACTCGCCGGGGAAACCAGGGCCCTTTGGTACGAGACCGTCGCGCGGGCCCTGGTCGCGAAACTCGACGAGGCGAGCCTGCAGAGGGCGAGCCAGGCGCGGGATCTCAACAGGGGTGACCGGGCTATCGCACGCTTGGTCTGCCCGGAGGGCGTGCAGGCGACCAGCGCCATCCTACTCAATGGCGCGGAGGCCATCCCGCCGGTCAAGAGGATGGCCGTGATCTGGTTCAGCGACCTCTCGGGCTTCTCCGCCCACTCCGAGGGGCGGGACGCCGTCGAGGTGGGAGCCACCCTCCGTCGGCTTACGGACCCGCAGGTGGAGGAGATTCAGCGGTCGAACGGGCAGGTCGATAAGCATATGGGCGATGCGGTGATGGCTTTCTGGCTATGCCCAGACGCCCCTCGCCTCAGTAAGGGCGTTGCCGGAGCCACAAGGGCGGCGCTCGAGGCCGCCCGCCGCGTCCAGGCTGCAGCAGCGGAAGCCTCGGCGCCAGTAGGCATCCGGATCGGCCTGCACCTGGGGGAGGTATCCGTCGGCGACTTCGGTGGCGGCGACCGCATCGCCTTCACCATCGTCGGCCAACCCGTCAACGAGGCGGCGCGATACGAGCAGTTCAAGCCCGACACCCAACAGTCGGGCGGGCGGGTCCGCGTCAGCGACGCGGTCTTCGAACTACTCCCCAATGACGTTCGCGCCTCCTTTCTGCCGAGCCCGGTCGAATTCTTCGACAAGCACCGCAAGCGCTTCGTCGCCTTCCTGTCCTCGAATTAGCCTTAGGTGCCGACATGGCCTGGGATCCGATCCGAAGCCGAAACCGCATCGCGCGGTTCATGACGACCGTACCGCAGTCGGCCATCGACGTGCGAACCTTTGACCAAACGTACCTCTTGCAGCGTGTTCGGGACGCGCAGGCCCGCGGCAAGAGGCTCGGCTTCGATGAGTCGCCTATCTTTGCCGTCCCGCGGAACCGCGCGATTCTCGTCGATGGTGTGCACGTCTACGTCCAGTTGCTCGACTACCACGATCGGCTTCAGGATCAGGGCCGCGAGACCGAAGCCAGCCATAAGCGCGTCCTACAGTTCCTGCACCTCCACTACTCGGCAACCGATAGGGTCGTGGAGGAGTTCGAGGCGCAGCGCGTCGACTACCACGGCCCCCGGCTGCACGCCGTCCTGGTGACGCCCGTCGGGGACGAGCGCCAACGCGTCCTCCGGGCCGTCGCATTCGCAGTGACCTTGAAGGAGACGATTGAGGCCGCCGGCCAGAACATCGGCGGCGCCCGCCTCCAGACCCGGGTCAGGATTGGTATCGACACGGGGCGTGCGGTCGCCGTGAGCAGCGGTCGGGGCGCGGATATGGAGCCGCTCTTCCTAGGCAGCCCGGCCAACCACGCAGCCAAGCTGGCAGAGGGTAACCATCCCGGCATCTATCTCAGCGACCGCGCCCGCGAGGTTCTGGGCGAACCAAGCGTCGGCTGGGCCTCGGAGCGCTCCACCTCGCTCGCGGAGGGCCGTCAATACGGGCTTGCCAACGCGGGCTACGGCCAGGCGTGGTCCGGCCTCGATCCGGCGCCGATCCGGGCACGGGTGCTCGCCGCGGTCCGCGCTCTGCAAACGGACATGGATCTGACCGCGCTCACCTCCTCCGAGGCGACGTTCCGCTTCCACCGCCACGAGCCGCCGCTCAAGACCATCGACTTCGCCGAGTTGATGCCGAGCCGTTCGATCAGGATGGGGCTCGCCTCGGTCTTCGCCGATCTATCCGGCTTCACCGCCTACGTGGACGCGTGCATCAAGGGTCGACGCATCGCCGAGATGACGGCGAACCTGCACGTCATCCGGGGCGAGCTGGCGGCCTGCGCCCGGGACGACTTCGGCGCCAGGAAGGTACGCTTCATCGGCGATTGCCTCCACGGCCTTGTGGCCGTGGGCACGCGGCTGGCGACCGAGCCGGCGAGTACGGTGGACGCCGCCGTCATGCTCTCCGGGGGCCTTCGCTCCTCGTTCAACCTCTGCAAGGCGACGCTGCCCGGCATCCGCGAGATGGGCATCGCAATAGGCTCGGAGTTCGGGGAGACCCCGGTCAGCAGGGTGGGCATCCGGGGCGACAGGAGCGTCCGTTGCGCCACCAGCAAGGCAGTCTCGACCTCCGAGGCCATCCAGTCCGACCTGAACGGACGGCAGACTGCCCTCGGGCCGAATGCACTCGCCAACGCCTCCCCGGCGGTCAGGCGGGCATTCGGGGCCGGACCGGTCTATGACATGGACCACGACCGGGCCGGTTACGTCGTCACGCCGGCCCCTGCCCCGTCGGTGGCGAGGCCGGCGGCGCTCTCGTCCGGCCTGCTGATCTCCCAGGGCGCGGCCGCTGCCGGATCTGTGCGGGAGCGAGGCAGCGGACGCCATGCATGAGGCGTCGATCCGGCGGCATGCGGCTGTCGAGAGGGTTCGCGAGTGCCTCCGGGAACTGCACGGTGTCGACCCGACACCGTTGGGACGAAGGGCCCTCGCCGCATACCACCACCGTTTCCGGATAAAGTCGGGTTGGCGACTGCCCGTCGACTTCGGCGAACCGCATCCACGGCACATCGACGTGCTGATACCCGAGGGTTTCCCGCTCGTACGACCGCAGTTCGGCCTGCTGGAACGGCCGCCGTTCCTCACGTGGCCCCACGTCGAGCGCGATGGCAGTCTGTGCCTACTCGCCAACATGAGCGAATTCGATCCCGACGATCCGGCCGGAGTGGTGGTCCGGCTGCTTGGAAAGAGCTGCACCCTCGTTCGGGACCTTTTGGAAGGGGGCATGGTGGAGAGGGACTTCCTCGATGAGTTCCTCACCTACTGGCGCTACGATCGGAACGCCTCGGACGGACGCCTGACGAGCATCCTGCGGCTAGAGCGGCCGTCACGCGAGATCGCCGTCTGGCAGACCACGGGCATCCGCCTGCTCGGAGACACCGAGGAGCAGGTCACGGGTTGGCTGCGGAACCGTTATGGAGACAAAGTCCTCCGCCCGTCGCGACTGCAAAAGGGCCTACTCGTGTGGCTCGACCGGCCGATGCTGCCGTCCGAGTACCCGAGGACGGCGCGGGACGTGCAGGTCTTGGTGGAGAGGTGTGGCGGCGAGGCACCGCGTCTCCTATCGGACCTCGTCTCCGCGCGGCAGGACAGCATCGTCACGGTCATCGCCGCGGAGGGACGGTTCGGCCCTGGGATTGTGACGGCCTCTATTGCGCCCCCGCGGGGCGCACGCAGCTGCGGCGGCTCGACAGCGCCACTTTACGACGGCTTTCGGCCCTCACGGCTGCCGAGCGGACTGCTGGTACGGCGATACCTTGGCAGCGATCCCGTCGTGCGCGACGAGCCGGCGCGAGCGGATGCCCCTTGGATCCACGGTCGCGGGCACGATCTGCGCACGGAACGGCTGACAGGCGCGACGGTCACGGTCTTGGGCTGTGGATCGGTCGGCGCGCCGGTGGCGGTCGCGCTCGCGCAGGCGGGCGTCGGGCACCTGAATCTTATCGACCATGATGCACTTGATTGGGCCAACGTCGGGCGCCATCCGCTCGGCGCCGCCTGCGTGCGCGGGAACAAGGCGGAAGGGCTGGCTGCGAAGCTGCGGATTGACTACCCGCACGGGAAATTCGATGCCTTCCCGGTCGTCGCGCAGGCGATGTTGGCCGTCGATGAAGGAACGCTCCGGGGAAGTCACCTCATCGTGTCGGCGATGGGGGATTGGCGCGCGGAAAGCCAACTCAATGACTGGCAGTGCCGGCTGGGCAGGCCGATGCCCGTCGTCTACGGCTGGACCGAGGCGCACGCTGTCGCGGGGCATGCGGTGGCCATCACGCCTGGGGGTGGCTGCCTCAGGTGCGGGCTAGATCGGACGGGGGTACCCCATTTCCGGGTGGTGGCTTGGCCCGACGAGCGGGCAGTCGCTTTTGAAGAGCCCGCTTGCGGCGCCCACTATCAGCCGTACGGGCCTGTCGAGCTTGGGTTCGTCACGTCGCTGGTCGCCCAGCTGGCCCTGGACTGCCTCCTGGGGAAGGTGACGCGTCCGTGCCATAGGATTCATGCCGCGCGGCGTGCTTCGCTCACCGAGGCGGGCGGCCGTTGGTCCGACCGGTGGATCGACCAGTACCCCACCATGACCGAGGGTGGAGTGCAGGTCGAGCGGGAATGGTTATCCGGAACCTGCGCGGCGTGCTCGGCATCCAAGATCGCGTGACGGGTATTGAGTAGCTGGTAATGCCGGGCGGGCGACTGTACTGCCGCATCCAGCTTACTTGTCGGACGATGCCGATCGCAACCATGACCATAACAATCTAGACATGGATTACAGCCTTTAGAAGAAGCGTATGATGAGACGCCTCAACGCCGATCCACAGTTTGAGCTCTTCCGGACCGTTCACCCTGCCTGTTCGGATGTCGGCTTGGGAGGTGATTCCGTTGAAACACTTGATGGCTGCCGCGATCACCGTTGGACGGAATGGGCGTTTGTCGTTGGGCTTGTGATCCGCCCCCACTGAAGTGGTTCATCGTCAGGTTTGGTGGATCACGCTGCGAGGAGGAAGCGACGGCGCAGGAAGTCGAGCTTGGCCCGGCCGTACATGGCGCGCTTGAGGAGCTTGAGCCGGTTGACCTGCCCCCCGGCCTGTCCGCTACTCCAGGGCAAGCGGAGGCCGGCAAGAACAGCGGCTCCATCCTGAGCGAGGCTGCTGGCGAAGCTCTCGACCACCCGCACACCGCAGGCTCGGGCATCGCTCAGCCAAGCGTCGAAGGCGGGGGCGATGCCAGGCTCGGCCGGCGCGCTGCCGCAGCGGCTGCGGACGATCCGACAGAATCGTCGGCCGAGGTCAGCGACCTTGGCAGCCTCGTCATCCTGCAGCACGCGTGCGACCGCAGCAGCGGCTTCAGCATCGAGATCGTGCGGCTCGCGCAGGAGTTGCCACGACAACTGCTTCGGTGAGGGTAGCGGCGGCGGTGCGGCGGGCGCCATGGGCAGCGGCGTCTGGAGACGCCGGATCGTGGTCCTGGCCGGGCAGGTGCACCGCTCGGACAGCCAGCGTCTGATCTGCTTGACGGTGCCAGCGAAGCCGCGGGACCGCAACTCGTGCCAGAGCTGCATGGCGTTCTCGCACCCCGCGGCCTGGCGGGCGTGCAGGTGATCTAGATGAGGATCGAGGATGCTGCATCCAGGCCCGCGTCGGCCATGCCGCGGGAAGCGCTCGGCGAAGGCGTATTTGCGCACCGTGGCACGCGCCAAGCCGGTCTCTCGGTTGATCTGGCGGAGCGACTGCCCGCCTGCACGGCGGCGACGGACATCGTCGTAGAGTTCTTCCCACCGACCGACCGCCGCGGCACGGGCGAGCGTTTCGGCGGGTGAACGCGGATAGGCTCTGATGCGCTGGGTCGAGGATGCCGGCGCCGTGATCGGCTGCAACAGCTTCAGGCGTGGGTGGACACGGGCGAGGCAGCGCTCGACCATCTGGCGGGTGTTGAGCAGGAGATGCCAGCGATCGGCGACCTGCACGGCCGCCGGCGCGCCCAGCGTAGTACCGCGGACGTACTCGGTCGAACGATCGCGCGCCACGAGCCGGATCTGCGGCTCGTGGCGGAGACATGCGGCCCATGTCTCGGCCGAGCGGTCGGGTAGCAGGTCGAGAGGTCGTCGGCGTTCGAGATCGACGACGATCGAGCCGTAGGTCCGTCCCTTGCGCAGCGCCCAGTCATCGACGCCGACGACACAGGGTCGAGGCAGCTTCGGCAGCGGCACACTCCAGATCGTCCGCAACACCGGGCTGATACGAGGCGGGCGAGCGCATCATCGAGATCGCCTTGGCGACCGCAGTGTGGCGGCACGGCGGCCTGCCCGTCGTGCCGATCCGGTGGGTGTCATCTACGATCCCGAGGCACGCTTCTCGTCCCAGGCTCTGCACTGATCCGACCCGCGAGCCTGCACAGATCGTGGGGTGGTTCGTGCGGCGCTGGAGCACCGAGGTGACCTTCCAGGAAGTGCGCGCCCATCTCGCTGTCGAGACGCAGCGGCAGTGGTCCAACATGGCAATCGCCCGCACCACGCCCTGCCTGCTCGCCCCGTTTTCCGTTGTCACACTGCTGGTCGCACGGCTCCCGGCCCGCCGACGGCCATGCATCGCAACCGCCGCGTGATACCCCAAACCGCGCCCGACCTTCGCCGATACCTTAGCCGCCGTGCGCTGTGCAATCTAGCGCGAGCGGACTTTGGCGACATCACCGCGCCGACGCGGCCGAACAAAAGCCCGCTTCGCTTTCCCGCGCCCTGGGCCTATGCCCTCTGCCACGCAGCATAAGTGCCCAAAGTCGAGGTTACGACAAAACTGTGCCGCAAGCCCATTTACTGCTGCGATATGTCGCTTGTGCGAACGAGCAGAGCAAGAGGATTAAGCGGCAGTGGCGATTTTGGGTGCGCAGAGATTTGGCAGTATATTCTTCCTGAGTAGCGGGCAATTAAACCGGCGCTCCACCGATATGGCTGTTTCGGACACTCGCCCATGACCACGAGGTAATTGTCGACTGCTCACTCGGCTTCCTCAGACTGTTTCAGACACAATTTCGGCAAGCTGATTAACCAGCGCCGCGAATAAACAATGTAAATTGACAAAAGACAATAAGGAGCAGTTACTGCCTGGGCCCGTGCCGAAGCACGGGCATATCATTCTATCGGGTGGTTGGGGAGGCATCCATGATTGATCTGCCCAAACTTCTGATTGGTATCGAAATACCGTGGTTTCAAAATGCAATAGAGAATTACTGGATTGTCATAGTCGGCGTTTTAGCCCTTTTTTTCTATGGGCGCCATCACTTCAATACACCCAACTATGCTTTGAGCGGTAATATAGATGCGGCCACAAGATCCCTAGTCGCAGACCCATCCATTGCAAAGATTAGCGGCCTTGCTCCGCCGATATATACTACTACGCGATCTCAATATCAGCGACATATGATTAGATATGTTGCAATACTGCAGCTGGCGTTCATGACAATAACTTTCTCCCCAGAACTGGCAAAGTCAGTTTTTCTGTTAGGTGGACCGGCAAAAGCCGAGCCAATTCATGTTCCGGAGGCAGTACGTGAGCGCGCAATTTGGGCATTATTTATACTAACAGGACTTCTCACTTCTTTTCCAGCATTCCGTGAAATCGATGGGTTTCTTCTACGAACACTGCATAAAAGCGCCAATGTTCCGACCGGAGTCGAAAATACCGCTCAATATTTGTTTGAAGCAAAATATAAACCATCCCAGCCGATCGGCGACGATATTTTTGCCGGCATAAGAACACATCACTTCCGTGAAGTCATCGCTGGCCGTGAAGAAGGATCACTTGAGACTTGCTGGTTTGAGCTGCGCTGTATACGCGAAGTCGTCAAAGCGTATGTGCTCAGCAGTCAAAACCCTCTCTTGCAAAGTGTTTTGCAGGCCGACATTGAGGAAGCTGCCAATCGTGTCGATGACATGAGGGATCATTTATTCAGGTACTCAAAACAGCAAGATAGATTGCTGCCAGAGTTTGTAGAAAACATCGACGGCTATTTGATCAGCCATACGGACGAGCCAGACTTGCAAGACCTTTTAGTCCAGAGACGAAAATTTATTGCTGAGGTTAAGGCCTTGAAGTTGCGCTTTTGTAGGCTTTGTTCATTAGCAGTTTTTGCGATCGAGGGAAATTCTGAAAACATAGATCAAAGCTTGAAAAGGCTTGGATTTGGCGTCAAAGTTGTTGAAGCTCCCCGTTGGCATTGGGAATCGATCCTGAAAGTAAGTTTGTCCGCTGCCCTAGCAACTCTAATTCCGAGCTTAGTTTATGGATTATATATCTCGATTACCCACATGCCCGTCCCTGGGCACCTAGAGGTATATGTACCGGCAAACCCGCTTCAAGTACTTATCTGGGTAGTTATGGCGGCCATTATACATACGGTTGCCGTGATTGTCGCCCTCGCAGTAAAACGCTTCTATGCTAGACGTGTCCCCCAGAGAGCCAGCTCTGACAAGATCGATAATATTGTCTGTGCGATTGTGTGCTATATTTCTTGTCTATTCTTCCAGTTAATATTTACTATATACGTCAAGGCTCCCCCTAGTGTTGCTTTCGCCTGGGCTACCCTTCCTGCGGTCACTGGGTATTATGTCGGCAAATACGTAGATAAATCGAAGGCCCGCCGACCTATTTCAAATCTACGCTCAATCAAGCAGTCAGCCATAACCTCTTTTTTTGCCTTATCTGCCAGCGTTGTTACAGAGGTAACTAACTTCAATATCTTTGCCATTGAGGAGGTTGTGCGCTTGTTCATCGTATATTCAATGGCGGTAGGTGGCTTGATTGGTTTCTTCGTTGGTCAGGCTTTTCAGCGTACCTACAGCCACAGCAAATGGACAGAAGATTTGGCAGTTAGGCCGGAGATAATAGAAAGTTCTGGCGCGCGAATTATCGAAGATTTCATAGTTCAAAGATGCGATGTGGACGCCGTTCCCCAAAAAAATATGCCTTTATCCGGAGGCGCAGGAATCTAGGTGCCACCACGCTCGGGGCGGCCCTCGCACGTGTCGAGATCGTCACCCCGCTTCTCCTTCAGACCGCGACCTGGACAGGGCTGCGCCGACAGGATCGGAGCGCGTTCTACGGCTACGCCGTGGCCGAGCGGATCGACAGCTGGCGTCAGGCGAACGAGATCCTCGCGCTCGGCTACCTGTGACCTGACCGGCTGGCTTTGGACCGGGCTGATTGAGAGGATCAGCCAGGACTGAAGGAGTCGGATATGCGGCGAGGTCAGAAGACGAGCGCAGAGCAGGTGGTGTTGAAGCTGCGCCAGATCGAGGTGCAGACCGCCCAGGGCAAGAGCTTGGCGCTGGCGTGCAAGGAGGCAGAGATCTCCGAGCAGAGCTGCGCGACGAGTGCCTGAGGCAGGAGATCTTCTACTCGCTCAAGGAAGCCCAGACTGTGATCGCCCTCTGGCAGACCACTTACAACCGCCTCCGGCCGCACTCGTCCCTGGGCTACCGGCCGCCTGCGCCTGTCAGCTTCCCTGATCTAGCCTTCCGCCTACCCATGGCAGCGGCCATACAGTAGCCTCTCACTCGGCTCGGTCCAAAATACCGGTCAGGTCAACATCAGCGCTCTTCTTCGCCGACCAACCTCTTAGCCCAACATTCGTTTCACTGCGCTCGGGTAGAGCACCAATAAGGCTGTGACTCCAAATATCCGGACATGCCCCATAATTTATCGGGGGTTAATCCCGATTTTACAAGCAACCGTGCAGCCTTCATCCAAATGCGTATCCAGCCTAATTAGCAATGATCGTCGACGCAGGACCGGCTCCCGAGACGGGTCTTTAGTTAATAACTTGAAGTTTGGTTTGAAAAAGACTCGATCGCCTCGATAATAGACCTCTGTAAGGGTTGTTACTCTAAGCTCGTGACCCATACAGGGCCCTTTGCTAAACTTAAGCCGGTGTTTGGTCGCGCCACTCATCACCAAAAGCGGAGGTTGTAGCCATGAACCCGTTGAAGGAGCCCCACCAAGCTGAAGCGCGCAATAAAGAGAAGAGGCCCCAGGAGGACAGCCTCAAGCTGAAGCATAACGACGCCACTCGAAAATCAGAGGATAGACGTCTCTGCGCTCAACCTCCCGTACAGCGCATCTCGCTGCCGGAAACAATATCCGAAGACAGAAAGTATTCTATATATCTAACAAACAAAAAGTGGCTGAGCGGAACGGTGTTGCACTACGCCTTTGTTGAGCATCCTACACTGTGGTCATGGGAAGAGTCCCAAAAAAAAATCATACGTCATGCGTTCGAGACATGGAAGGCAATTGGCATAGGCTTGTCATTCGAGGAAACGGATGATCTTCACGAGGCGGAGATAAAAATAGGATTCGAGCCAGGTTCCAGTTGGTCGTATGTTGGCACGGATTGTCTGCATAATTCCGATCTCGGGCGTACCATGAATTTTGGTTGGGATCTGCGGTCTGACTGGGGTGGTGCCACAGCGCTGCACGAGATCGGGCACGCTCTCGGCTTCGAGCATGAGCATCAAAATCCAGACTCCGGGATTAGCTGGAACGTTCCGGCCGTGATGGCTTATTATAGGGGCTATCCCAACTACTGGGACGATCAAACAATAGAACGCAACATATTATCGAAGATAGTATCGGGGAAGAAACGTGGATCTAAATGGGACCCCACATCAAATTTGCACTATCCGCAGCTTCCAGGCCACCTCCTTGGCCCTCCCCCCTACGATGTAGAGGGGATTGGAGAGAATCTTGCGCTCTCGCAGCAAGACAAGTTGTCAGCCTTAGAGATGTATCCTCCCGTAGGACATCCACGCTCAATTCAGGTGATGAGGCTTGAGCCTTTGCCGACAGAGGCCGGATCGCAAACAAGCTTCAGCTTCAGCCCGAAAGCAACTCGTAAATACAGAATTCAGACCGTTGGATCCTCCGACTCTCGGCTGGTTATTTTTGAAGAGAGGGATGGGCAGCCACGGCATCATAGTTCCGCTGATGATTCCGGTCGTCCAGAAAATGCGATGCTAGAGACGAAGCTGATCGCTGGCCGCACCTACATCATCGGCGTGCGGACGAATTATGCATCTTCTGCGGACGGGGTCGGGCTACTAATCTCTTGACAAGCATATTTTTGTTTAAGGCCGAGCACAATCACTGTGCTCGGCCATTTGAATTGAAGTTGTCAAATTCATAGATGGGCATGGCTGTCGAACGCAAACGGCGGCAAGTATGGCCATTTGAATTTTATTCTTGTCGCCGCAGCCATCGCCGTCTTTAGGTCTATTGCAAGTGATGAGGCTTGGCTCTTTGCCGGTATGGCGGCGGTGGGCCTGCTGGCAGTCGTGGTCCAAGTGCTGGTTGCCTTCGCCGCGATCCTGGCGAGGCCGGCCGAGCAGGGTCGGGCGATCGGGACGGTTACGAGCGGCGTCGTTACCGGCATCCTGGCCGCCCGCTTCGTGGCGGGGACGGTGGCGGACCTCGGCGGGTGGCGGGCCGTCTACCTGACCTCCGCCGGGCTGACGCTCATCATGCTCGGTCTCTTCGCCCTCACCCTGCCGCGGCATTCCGCTCCGGACCGCTAGGGCAGCTATGCCGCTACGCTCCGCTCCATTCCCACCCTGTTCCTGCACGACCCGATCCTGCTCGTACGGGGCATCCTGGCACTCCTCGACTTCGCGGCCTTCTGGACGGCGATGGTGTCGCCCCTCAACGCTGCACCCTTCGCCTACTCCCACACGCAGATTTGCCTGTTCGGCCTTCTCGGTATGGCTGGCGCGTTCGCCGCAACCGCTGCCGGCCGGCTCGCGGATCGCGGCCTTGGCCAATGGACGACGGGCTTGGCCCTTGTCGTCCTGCTGGGCTCATGGGGACCGATCGCGCTGCTGGCGCAGTCGATCCCCCTCCTTCTCGTCGGTGTCATCTTGCTCGACCTCGCCGTGCAGGCTGTGCGCGTCACCAATCAAAGCATCCTTTTTGCGCGGCACCCCAATGCCCGCAGCCGTCTCCTGGGCGGCTACATGGTGTTCTACGCTGTCGGCAGCGCCACAGGCGCGATCGGCGCGACCACGGCCTACGCTCATGCCGGCTGGCTCGGGGTCTCGGCCTTGGGAGCGGCGTTCAGCATCATCGCGTTGGGCGTATGGGCCTCGAGTTGAGCTAGCTCGGCACCGCCATGCGTCTGCGCGGTGGCCCGGCCTACCGACGCCCCTTTGTGGGAAAGTCTATAAGCGGCAGCATTTTCGACGATCGAACAGGAAGCGGACAGGCGTAAATCCAATCAAGCTGGTCGTCGTCCTCTGCCTCGTCGACAGCCTGGAAGCTGACCTTCCCAGGGCCTGCAAGGGGTCGGATGCGGATCCAATGCGTGCCTCGTTGACGGCTCCCGGAACGCTGGCGTAAGTACCACCCATGATCCGTCGCGCCAGCAATGCCGTGAGCTATCGCCCACCCTCACCATAGGGCGGCTGCGTTCGATCACGACCAACGATCATACCAAGCCGCCGCATCCCGGCGGCGCTTTCATATCCAGATAGGTCTCCGGTGGCGGCACGTCCGATACCGATGAGAGACCACGATGCCTTCCCCGCGATCAGCGCCCATCCCCGCGCTCAGCGACCATGCGTTTGAGCCTCATGCGCCGTGCCTTTTCGAGGTTGAGCACGGCGACACCGTCATTCGGATTGCTGATGATTGGGACGGTCACGTCCTTATCGAAAAGCTGTACGTCGCCCTCCGGGAAGCTCGCCAAGCTCGGGACAAGGCGGCCCTGCTAAGGGAAGCAGGGCCGGTCCGCGACGACAAGCTGGCAGAGCGCCCACCGACTTGAGAGTTTGGTCCGCTACGGGTGCAGGCTGTGTGAAAACGCGCTGACCTGGTAGAGTAATTTCCGATCTGAGGAGGTCGGGATGAAGCGCTTCATCGCAGGCGAGGATCGTCAGCAGATCACGCTCCTTCCCGACTGCCTGGACGACTACATTGCCGCCGACAACCCAGTTCGCTTCGTCGAAGTGTTCGTCGATGAGCTCGATCTGGGCGCGCTCGGCTTCGCGGGGGCGGTACCGGAGGCAACGGGCCGTCCCGCCTACCATCCGGCGACACTGCTCAAGATCTACCTCTACGGCTATCTCAACCGCGTCCCGTCGAGCCGGCGCCTCGAACGCGAGAGCCAACGCAACGTCGAACTGATCTGGCTCACCGGCCGGCTGATGCCCGACTTCAAGACGCTGGCCGACTTCCGCAAGGACAACGGTCCGGCGATCCAGGCCGTCTGCGCGCAGTTCGTGGTGTTGTGCCGCCGGCTGAATCTGTTCAGCAAGGCAGTGGTCGCGGTCGACGGCAGCAAGTTCAAGGCGGTCAACAACCGCGATAAGAACTTCACCGCCGCCAAGGTCGAAGCCCGACTGGCGCAGGTCGAGGCAAGCATCGGCCGCTACCTCGCGGCGCTGGACCGGGCCGACCGTGAGCCGAGCGACATCGCCGAGGCGCGCACGACACGGCTCAAGGAGAAGATCGCGGGCCTGCGCGCGCAGATGCAGGTTCTCCAGGCGAGAGGGCAGCAGGTCGAGGCTGCACCCGACGGCCAGGTCTCGCTGACCGATCCCGACGCGCGCTCCATGGCGACCAGCGGCAAGGGTACGGGCATGGTCGGCTACAACGTCCAGGCCGCGGTCGATGCCGAGCACCATCTGATAGTGGCCCACGCCGTGACCAACGTCGGCAGCGACCGGGCGCAACTCGCGCCGATGGGGCTTCTGGCGCAGGAGGCGACGGGATGCGCCACGCTCACGGTGCTGGCCGACCGAGGCTACCTTAACGGGGAACAGGTTCTGGCCTGCGAGGGCACCGGCGTGCTGCCGTGCGTGCCCAAGACCCTGACCCCTGGCCATGCCAAGCGCGGCCTCTTCACGGGACAGGACTTCGTCTACGACGCCAAACGTGACCACTACATCTGTCCCGCCGGCCAGCACCTGACCAAGGGCGTTACCCGGTCCGATCGCCGGGCCGATGGCGACGAGATGGATCACTACCGCAACCTGACGGCTTGCCTCGGCTGCCCGCTCAAGCCCCGTTGCACGCCAGCGGAGACGCGGCGTGTCAAACGCTGGGTGCACGAGGGTGTGCTCGATGCGATGCAGGAGCGGCTCGACCGGATGCCGGACGCGATGAAGATCCGTCGCCAGACCGTGGAGCACCCGTTCGGCACGCTGAAGGCCTGGATGGGCGCCACTCACTTCCTGACCCGGACCTTGGCCAAGGTCAGAACCGAGATGAGCCTGCAGGTTCTAGCCTACAACATGAAGCGGATGATCCAGATCTTCGGGGTCGGTCCGCTGATGAGGGCCATCCGGGCCTGAAGCCCGCGACCTCCATCCACCGCGCTACTCTCCCTCGGCCCCTCCACCCCTGAAGATCAGCGTTCTCACACGACCTCGGTGGGAAGCGGGCTTTGATTGAGGGTCCCCCGGATCTTGGTCCGGCCGAAAGGTGAGCCTCCGGGTCTCATTCGGCGGCCTGCAGGGCCGCCGCCAGGGCGAATTCCTGGGGCGTTCGCCACCCCAGGGCGGTGTGAGGACGGCTCTCGTTGTAGTGCCGCCGCCACGTCTCGATCTTGCTCCTCGCGTCGGCCAACGACAAGAACCACTTCGCGTTCAGGCACTCGTCGCGCAGCCGGCCGTTGAACGACTCGACCAGTGCGTTGTCGGTCGGCTTGCCAGGGCGCGAGAAGTCCAACGTGACACCGTTCTCATAGGCCCAGCGGTCGAGGGCTTTCGAGACGAACTCAGGCCCGTTATCGACCTGAATCGCGCACGGTGCTCCGCGCAGCAGCGCCAAGCGGTCGACGACAGCCACGACCTGTTCGCCTTTGATGCCCTGGTCGACCTCGATCGCCAGAGCCTCGCGCGTGAACGCATCGACGACCGTCAGGGCCCGCAGTCGGCGGCCGTCGAACAGCGCGTCGGAGACGAAGTCCATCGACCAGCGTTCGTTCGGCTGGAGCGCAGCAGGCTGACGCTCACGGTGTGCCGCGCTGACGTGCCGGCGCGGTCGCTTGAGCCGCAGGCTCAGCCCCTCGTCCCGGTAGAGACGGTGGACCCTCTTGTGATTCACCCGCCAACCCTCCCGGCGCAGCAGGATGTAGATTCGGAAGTAGCCGTAGCGGACCCGGCTCTTGGCCAGATCACAGATGCGCATCCGCAGCGGTGCCTGATCAGGTCTGGTCGAGCGGTAGCGGATGCTCGACCGGCCGACGCCGAGCGCGGCGCAGCCGCGCCGCTCGCTCACCCCGTGCGCCTCCTGAACCTGGTGCACGAGCTCGCGTCGCCGAGCAGGCGTCAGAGCTTTTTTGCGAGCACGTCCTGCAGGCTGTGCTTGTCGAGGCTCAGATCGGCAACGAGCTGCTTAAGCTTGCGGTTCTCGTCCTCAAGCTGCTTCAGCCGCCGCAGCTCGCCTGTGCCCAAGCCGCCGTAGAGCTTCTTCCAGCGGTAAAACGTCTGTTCGGAGATGCCCATCCGGCGCAGCACCTCCGCGACCGGTGTCCCCGTCTCGGCCTGCTTCAGCGCGAAGGCGATCTGCTCCTCAGTGAACCTGCTCTTCTTCACGGCTCTGCTCCTCCCATCAGGGGCTCACACAACCGGAAAACTCGCACTCACGCCGGACCAAAGCGATGGGGGGACGTCAGTCATCACCGGGCTGTCGTGTCGGTTGGCGCCTGTCAGGGGAGACCGAGCGGAGTGCCGCGGGCATCGGCACGAGGTGGCGCTTCGTGCCCGCCTTGCCCCTGTCCGTCGGGTTCGGGCCCGTGGCCGAACCCCTTTTTTCGCCGGGACGGAGGCGCTGTCCTGGCTTGATCGGCTACAATCGATTTCACCGGCTGCGTGAACGCACTCCAGGAGCATCTGATGCAGCCGAGCACACGCAGGCCTCCTGCCAGTCCCGCAAACGCCGCCAGCAACTCATGCCCGAGCCACAATTCATCCCGACCGGCAGCCACTCCCACGGGATGCCTGTGCGTAGAACGAACAGGATGCCAGTGAGCGCGGCTCGATGCTCCAACGGAGGACGACCACCCAACGGGCGTGGCTTCGCCGCGGGAAGAAGCGGGGCGATCGCATGCAAGAGATCGTCGGGAAGGGTCGGTTTCGCCATCCTCACCAGCGCGCCAGAACCCGTTTTGTAATGCGTTTATAAGATGTCGCCAATCCTGCTCGGGCCTGCGAACTGCTTTGCGCAAGCATGGCTTGCAGTATGAGAATGGCTCGACGTGGGCCTCGGCTGTTCTGAACTCGGCTTCATCCGCTTCTCCGAGCTGGCCACCGTCCGAGGCTAGTTCGGTCTGCCAAGCGCGACCGATGACATGCGACGATGGCGAGGCCGTCCGCCGATGCTGACGTTTCCCGTTTGGCCGAGTACACTCGGCATTGATCTTGAGAAAGGTCATGGCGGTCAGGTGTATTTACAGCTACCTACACAGCCTAGATACCTATGTTGTTATCTTGCTATTGTTGCATTTCGATAGCTTCCGCACTTATAGAAATGCAACGGATGCGCTCATTCATTTCCAATATTCAGCAGCTGATCCAGCTGATCGTCCCGCATAAATTGGCATAGCCATTCTAAACTCAATATGTCTACAATAGATGTAAATATATCCTGATTTAGCGTAGTTACGTCGCGAACGAGTCGGGCCCCCTTGATCGCTCCCCGATGAAGAAAGCCGCCACCCTGAGGAGTCAGGCCCAACTGTTGGATAGTTCCTAAATTCCCCGTTGCCGTCTGGCCGGGAGTTGAGAGCGCCGTAAGCACCAGTGGCCTTTGCTGTTGGGGCGACCTGCTTCTATCAATTGCACTGCCGGCATGAATATCGGCCACTGTAAAACTATTGCCAGATTGGCCAAAAAGCATGGGCACTGCCAAGAATATGGGTATAATTACTTGATCAACTGCGACGCCGCTTTCATTTACGCCGACGACGCGACGTGCCCCATTCGAGGGATCTTGGCCTTTTGTCGGCCTCAAGACCTCTCCATTGAATACTATCGCGCCAGCAAATAGCATCGAGTTGGTTAAGCCGAGATTGGGGTTCTGCAGAATTTGCGCTGGATACGAGGACCCGTCGATTGTCCTAAAATTATCACTCTCCAGAGCGCTGAAAGATAAGGCTCGAAAAGGCCTTTCGGCTTGGAAAATCTGAGGCGCTCTTGTTGCAAGATCCACTTGGCCCCGAGTTCCTGTGTCATGGAAGGCAACGAATTGTGTAAATTCCACTTGAGCGGGAAAAATGAATGGGAAATCTGGGTTGGGATCCTGAGAGTATCCGAGATAAGGGTACAGCGCATTTTGCTGCCCTAAGCCGGGCGAAAAAACCGCTCGGCAAAAGAGTTCCTGATTGAGCCGCAAGCTTAGCACGGCAGACGTGTGTGGGCGAAAATCGGATCCGTCATTTGCCGTACTCTCAAAAAAGGAGCCCTGCAGCTGAACAACGATTGGGCCATTAAAAGTCAACTGAAAGGATCGAGTTTCGGCTTGAAAAATGGCGTTGCCTGCGATTTCTTGCCCGGTTACTATCGCTTGCTCTGCAATCCCTATCAGATGAAGACGCTTGATAATCAAGCGCTGAGCCCTCACACGTTTATTTCGGCTTTGCTGGATTTCGGGGTTGTCGTAATTATAAGCCCAGCTTAAATTTACCGTTTGCTCCAGAGTAGGCGAAGCCACATCGGCGCCAAAATTCTCAACTACGAGTGAGGTAAATGTGCCTGTGTTGTCGCACCCTGCGACGGCAACCGAGCTCGCCAGAGCCAAGCATTTGGATTGCAGTTCAAGAAATTCTCGCCGATTGAGTGGCATTTTTTCCTCCTACCCGAGTCTATAGCATATGCTGTTTCTCGTAGGCTTGCATTTGCTGGAAAATTGCCGAATTGATTCGTTATTACTGTTGAAATAACGTGATCCATAGCCTGCGCTAACCTCCGTAAGAGAGCCTGTCACAAGCTGGGCCGTTGTAGACGCGAGCGGATCCACGTTCATGGACCGCTAATTATGTTCGCCCAGTTTGCCGCCTCTACTCCGGAGTGTAAACAGGACGGCCGTTTGCCTCAAATCCTAAGTTGTCGTGTCAGCCGATGGGCACGACACAAGCTCGCCATGAGACGTGGGAGATCGGGAAGCCATGCCGCGAAGTAACCGCTCCAAAAAAATCCTCGCATCTCTCCATTGTCATCTACCATGAGGGTCCGGTTAGGGTGGAGGCTGTGCGAAAACTAAGAGAGCCGCCGAAAATGCAGAAAAAACCTCTACGACGCCCCATTTTGGCTCAATGTATAGCGGCCGGAGGGCCATGAGGATGCCTATACGGGCACTGCCCAGGGCCTACGAGGAAAGATCGTTCTACTGTCCCTGCGTTTTCACATAGCCTTGGTAGACGGCAGACCTTGGTGCCCCGCCCGATTTCAGATGTTCGCCGCGGCGAGATGCCGACGGCGGCTCCTTGCTGCGGAATCCAGTCTCGAGCGCGATCGACGTTTCGGACCACTCTTGACTTGGCGCCGAGGATCTCCCGAGCGAGAGCCGACCCTAATGACGCAAGTCGTACGCGGGGGCTCCCTTTTATAGCCGGCGCCTACTGTTCGGCCGGTGGGTGACATCAATGTTGCGCGCGCCTGAGACTTGTGGATTATGCTCTCGCACATAGGGCGGGAGGCCGTAGTTGGCATCGACCTTGATCTTTGTGCACGGCACGGGCGTGCGCGGCGATACGACCGTCAATCGCATCCGCGACGGACTGGATGCCCAGGGTCGCTCGGCGGACGTCGAGATTCGCCCTGGCGCCTGGGGTGATCTGCATGGCGTGCAGATCAGTGAGCACGACCTTGGAGACGTGCTCCCCGAGCCCGCCCGTGCCCTGATGGACGCTGAGAGCAGCGACGCCGGGCTGTGGAGCCTGCTGCTCGACGACCATTTGTTCGAACTCCGTGTGGTCGCCATCGAGCCGCCGGGCGCCGCTGCCCGGACGGGGTCCGCCCTGCCAGGCGCGGACCCACCGGAGGTCGTCGTCACACGACGGCTTCAGCAATTGAACATCGAGGGCGCGCCAGGTGGGGTGTCCGCCAGCTTGATTCGCGCCGCTGCCGCGCAGCTTGCCCGCGAGACAACTCTGCTTGAGGGAGCTGCAGCCGTCGGAGATCCGGACGATCCCGAATTCGTAGCGGCTGTCGCTCGGGCCGTCAGCGCCATCACCCTGTCGCGGTCGCGAGCAGGAATCGGCGAAGGGCCGGACGCGCTTTATCTTCCGGAGAAGCGAATGGAACTTGTGCGCGCCGTTGCGGCGGCCATCGCCCCGCAGACGAGAGGCCTCGGCGACTGGCTCGGAAAGCGCCTCAAGGACTTTGGCCTTGCACGCGCGACCACCTTCGGACGTGAGCGACGCAGCGGTCTGATGCAGGCGGCCTCCCCCGGCGTCGGCGACATCCTTCTGTACCAGCGCCGCGGCGAAGAGATCCGCCGCGCCGTCTTGAGCGCCATCGGGGGCGCGCCGCGAGACAAGCCGCTTGTGCTCGTTGGGCACAGCCTGGGCGGCGTGATCCTGTTCGACATTCTTTCGAACAATGAAGCGGGACGGGAGGTCGCACAGCTCATTACCGTTGGGTCACAGGCTGCCTTCTTCTTCAAATGCGACGCGCTCGCGACGGTCAGGCGCGGCGGCGCCGGCGCCCCGTTCACACCTTGGCTGAACATCTTCGACCGCAACGACCTCCTCTCATTCCGCGCGTCGCCTTCGTTCGCAGGCGTCGGCAAGATTGAAGATCTGGAGGTCTCGTCTGGAACCTCTTTCCCGGAGTCTCACGGCGCCTACTTCCGACTTCCCCAGGTGTATCAGGCTATCGCGGCGAAATGCCCATGATCCGCGGCGGAAAGGGCGCCCGCGCGCTTGTGGTGGGCGTCGAAGCCTACGATCTCGCCGAGATCCCCCAACTGAGCGGCGCAACCGCTGACGCGATCGGCGCCTGTCGGTGGCTGACGGACATCGGGGTGGCGCCGGACGCGATTCACCTACACCTCTCACCGGCGTCCCCTCCCGCGCCCGATGATCTAGCCTTTCAAGGAACGAGTATCCGGTTCGCCGACGCCACTTGGAGGTCAGTTTGGCGCAGCCTCAATGCCCTGACCCAAGCGAAGGGCGATCGTCTGTTCATCGTGATGTCGGGCCATGGAATCATGGTTCCACCCCAGGAACCCGCGCTACTCCTTCAAGACTATGGGGTCGACAACGACTTCTCCGCCAATCTCGGCGTCTCCCGCTTCATTGACTTTTTTCTGTCTATGAATTTCCCCGAGCAGTTCCTGTTCTGCGACGCCTGCGAAAATTACGTCGCCTCGCCCACATTGCGCAGCCGGGTGCGACCGCGAGGCCCGCCGGACGAGACCGTCACACCTCGCGCGGACACGGGGCTCGCCGCAGCCTTCTCCGCATCTCCGGGTCAGCGCGCCTACGAGGATCAGGGTCGCGGTCTGATGATGTCGCGGCTGCTCGCCGCACTCGACCCTGATCGCCTACTGCGTCTCGGCGACGATGATCCCGTCCACCAAGCGGTAAGCTATGACTGGAACACCGGGGAGCTCAGGCTGCCGCTCGACCGCCTGATGCAGGACGTGATCGCACCTGAGGTGTCAGAGGCCGCCCAGCGGCTAAAGGGCGCCGCCCAGACACCGCGGGCCACGGCGAGCGGCGCGGTCAGATGCGGCCCGATCCTCACCTGGTCAGCCGAACGCCTTGCCGATGTGACGGTGGATGCTCGTCCGGACCGTGATCGCGCCCTGCTCGAGAGCGTGCGCCTAGTCACCATCGCCCCGACGTGGAACCATGTGTTGTCGATCCCGCCGGTGGCCCTGCCAGCGACCCTCAGACTGCCCGAGGGGGTAGACGTGGTGGCGCAAGCCCGTGGGCGCAACCCTGAGCGGCCACCGGAGCCGCCACGCCTCGACGCGTCCGTAAACAGCTCTACCGTTGATTTGGTCTTCACGATACTGGAACCGACGCGTGGACGGAGAGCCCGAGCCGACTACGCCGAACTCATGAGCTTCAACCTGCGGACGGTCGCCCCCACGGGCAATCCGACCTACAACGCGCACCGGATCTACGCCGACGAGCGCGCCGGACGACTGATGGAACGGGCGAAGGACCTCGGGCTCAAGTTCGTGCGGCATGAGCATGGTCCCGACTTGCTCTTGCAGCGGCAGAGGCGGTCGATCCTCGGGGACTACGAGCCTGCCATTTGGAGCGCGAGTGAGGAGGAGGGCGCCCGGGCCTTTGCGGCGGAATGGGCGGGTCTTGTCGCTGAAATCAACAATGAACTTGTTGTCGTGGCGCCGCCGGGCACGCCGGCGCAGGACGTTCTGCCGACGGTGCGGATCGAAGTGCCGCCAACCCTTCCGGGGGCCTTGGCAGAATCGGCGACGCTGCTGCTGGAAGCTGAGGGCGACGATCCTGTGCGTCTGCCGCTCAACGGGCCAATGCTGCTGACACTTCTCCCAGGCGCCTATCGCGTGTCCATCGACCTACCCTGGGGGCACTGGAGCCGCACTTCGATCGTAAAAGTACGTGGTCCGGGCGGCGGCGAGCCGGCGGTAATTGAGCTTCCCAATGAAATTGGCCGCCCGCCGTTGCGAAACGGGTTCTTTGCTCGCCGCGGCGACGCCACCGTCGTTTGGGAGTTTTATGACGTGGTGCCTGGCGGGCTCATTCAGTTCGCTGGGTTCGAGATCGCCGCCCTGCCCAGGCAACGGTTCGCGATAGAGGCGCGCGCCGGGCGCGTGGAGCCGTTCAGTAACATCGGCCATCCCGCTTGGGATGCGTTCTTCTCCGCCGGCCGCCTCGATTGGCTCTCCCGGGAGGGGCTTCTCGAACTTCTCCACGCTAAGGCGCCGTCGGAGGAGAGGAAGACAGAGACAGACCTCCTACGCCTTGCAGCGGCCTACGCTTTGGCGATGAGCCCCGAAGGCGCCGCCATGTTGAAGTTTCCGAAGTTCAGAAAACCCGTTGCAGGTGCGCTGGACGTCGAGGTCTTGCGGACCGCCTTCCAGGGGGGGCGCCCCGACCTTCTCCTGCACCTGCGCGAGGGGCGACGCCCCCTGTTGAGGTGGGGGTGGGATCTCATGAAGGTCAGAGCTGAAGACGTCCCCGGCCTTGCCGAACAAAGCGCCCGGCAGCTGCCGGGCAGCGTGTGGACGGCGCTCAAGCTCTAGGACTGAGCGGCGCAGGATCGCCCTCCAGGATGAAGGCCGCCCAGTCGCGCGGCGGCGCCGACCGTTCGCGCAACGCGAGCTTTGCCGCGCGCAGGGCCGCCGCCTTGTTCATTTCCGTCGCCAAGCCTTCGTAGAACAGGCGCATCAGATCGCTTGTCGCCGTGTCCCGCACTTCCCATAGGCTCATGACCAGGGCGCGGGCCCCAGCCACGCCGAAGGCCCGGCGCAACCCGAAGACACCTTCACCGGCGGCGGCGTCCCCGAGGCCACTCTCGCAGGCGGAAAGGACGACAAGCTCCGTCCCCAGCAGGTCCAGGGTGGCTACCGACGCGGCCATCAGGATACCCGCGGGGTCGTCCTCCACGTTGGCTCCGGCCAGGACGAGGCCTGAACGCAGCATCGGATCGACCTCCTCGTCCACCTCGTCGCCGGGCGTGAAATACCCATGGGTCGCTAGGTGCAGGAACGCAGGCCGATGGACCTGCTGAAGCGCACGGCGAGTGGCTGCCGCCCCCGTCAAGCCGACTGCGCCCGGGAAAACGCGCAGCACAGCTTCGCCTTCGCGAATAGTCCCCGGCAGCGGCCGAAACCGCACATTGAGCCGCTTGGGCGACCCGGGCGTCTCGGTATGTTGATCGGAGTCGGCCTCCGGACCGGAGACAACCCGGTCGAAGTCAGGTGCGTAGACCACGACGGGCGGACTTGCCGGCGCAGGGATCTCGGCCCGGAGCAGATCCCGTCCTGTCGTCAGGAACACGACCTCGAACACCTCGACGACGTCGCGGCCGTCGCCGCTGTCGAGGGCGTCCAGCGCCACGAGCGACAGAGCCCCGTCCGGCGCGATGTATACACGTTCCGCAGCACGGGCCCGGGCGAACGTACTGACCCGCTCGGAGATGGCCGCGGCAAGTGCGCGAGCGGGCTCGATCCAAGGGCGCCCCTCCTCCAGCGCGGTGTTCATCATGCGGACGTGCGCGTCGATCGCCCTAGCGTCGCCTATGTCCTGGAACTCAGCCGCCCCGGCGCCGTCGAGCAGGAAGAGGCCATAGCGCGGGTCTCCAGTGATCGTGTCGAGGCTCGGGTCGAAGTCCAGCCGCTCCCACCGCCACGGTTCGTAGACCACAGCCTCCGCCAGCACGGCGCCTGGCGGCAGAGCCGCGGCAACTTTGGCGGCCGAGAGGTCGGCCATGGTCGCGTCCACGGCCATCTCCGGGATGGCCCGGGCGAGCTCGGCTTCCAGGGCGTCGCGTCGAAGCTCCGCCTCCACGAGGACATAGGCGGTTTCCGCGCCAGCAAAGGTGGCGGCGGCGATCTGGGTCTGTAGCTCGTGGAGCTCCTCCAGCTTAGGCGCGAGCTCTGGGTAACGACCGCCTAGGACGGCATTGCGCCGCGCGAACAGCGCCATCGCCGAGATCGACTTGTGACGCAGGACCAGTCCATACGCCTCAGCAACGCGACCGGGGCCCGCCTCGACTAGTAGAGAGAGCGCCAGCCCTGTCAGGTTCGAAAAGTAACGCGCGGCGGAAATGAGGTTCTTCTCTGCGGACATCGTCGCCGCCTCGCCGAGCAGCCGTGCGACGATCGACGTCGCCGCCACGGCTTCGTCGAAGGCGGCCTTGAAGCGCCCGAGCATCCGCAGGTCCATGGCGTGCCGGGCGCGGCTCTTCAGCACATTCGGATGCTGCGGTCCGAGCACGGTCGCGCGGATCTCCGCCGCTCGAGCGTGCCGCTGGGCGGCGGTCGCCCAGTCGGCGCGATACCGTGCGACGGTCCCAGCGTTGGACAAGGCCGCGGCGTAGGCGGCCGTCCATTCCCCAGTCTCTTCCTTCCAGATTTCGAGCGCCCGCATCAGCCACGCCTCCGCACGGTCAAGCTCTCCGGCGCTGATGGCGAACTGTGCGAGGCTGGCGAGCCGCTGCGGGCTAGCATCCGCTGCATCGCCTGCTTCATGGAGGATGGTCCGCACGCTCGGAAGCGCCTCGGCGACAGCTCCGACCTGCAGGTACCCGATGGCGACGTTCTCACGCGCGAGACTGCGCACGTCATCCTCAAGGTCGTCTTCTTCTGAGAACAGCTCCAAAACCGCTAAAGCGCCAAGGGCGTCTCCACGTCGGTTCAAGCCCAAGAGCAACTGCAGACGGCTTTGGAGCAGATGAAGGCGAATGCGGGATGGCAAGTGCAGCTCCCGCGACAGGGACAACGCCTCGTTCAGTTCGCTTTCGGCGCTCGCGGCGTGACCGTACTTCAGATCATGGTCGATCAAATCCACCAAAGTCATCAGCACCGGCTCGTCCCCCTCGGGACATTCAAGCCGCCGAAGTTCAAGCGAAAACTCTAGAAGGCGGCGCGCGCGATGCTCGTGTCCGGCCGACTCGTATAGGACTGAGCGGGCGGTGAGTTGCCGCGCGAGTGCCGAGAGGGGCGATTCGCCCTCGACCGGCATTGGCCGGCGAAACCTCAGCTGAACGGTATAGTCCTCCGGCCGCTCGCCGGCAGGCATGAGGACTTCGAGCCGGGCGGATGGATCGGGCGCCTCCACCTCCGCCATGGTCCAGTAAAGTTGCGCGAGGTTACGCAGGACCGGAGTGCGCCACTTGTGGGTGTGCGGCAAGCTTTCGGTCAGGGTGAGCGCTTCACGGAACAGCGCCTTAGCTCGCGGAAAGTCGTGCTGCATAGTCAGAATGCGCGCAAGGTTCGACTTGGCGCCCGATTGCCAATCGGGTCGCGAGTAGGCCTGCATCACTTCGGCGACCTGCTCAAAGGCCGCGACAGCTTCCGAAAGGTTCCCGGCATTCGCAGCGGCGACCCCCGCTTGGTCGAGGGTGAGCGCCCACCGCAGGACGGGGTCGAAGCTCTCAAGGAGCATGTCTGCCATCGTCGGCACCCCGAACGGCAGCGCCCTACGACGCTCCTCAAGCCAACTCGCATGCAGGGCCGAGGCCCGCGCCGAATCCATTGCCGCGTAGGCGGCGATGATTTCGTCCGCTCTCGTATCGATTTCGGCGAAGGGATTGGTCGGAGAACGAGGCTCGTGTGCGGCGGGGTCGTCTTCCAACCCGAGCCGACGCCGAGCGATGTCTATGTTGGTAGCGGCGACCTCGATCGCAGGATGCTCAGGGCTCACAAGTTCGAGCAGGATGTCGTGCAGCTCCTGAGCAGTCCTGAGGGCCAGCTCTGTGTTATCCATCTGGTCGGCGCAGTGAAAAAGGTCTTCCAAGCTCCCCAGGAGCTCAGGTGATTGAGGGCCGAGAACGCGTCGTTTGATGGCTAGCGACGCCTCGAAGAGGCGCGCCGCACTCTCAAAATCGCCGTCCCGAGATAAAAGGCAGGCCAGATTGTTCGCCGCTGCGGCGTCAAGGTCGTCAGCCTCCGCCAGTGAAGCGACGCCATCCCAAATCTCGCGGGCAGCGGCGATTGAGACGTCTTCCTCCCCGGTCCGTTGCGCCGTGAGGCTCAACATCGCGAGCGCCTCGCGCCGTTCGCGACTTCGCGCTGGAAGATTCTTTGCAGCCTCCACCGCCTCGCGACTGAGCCGGAGGGCGCGGCGACGGGTATAAGAGGAGTCGGCGGCAAGCTCAGCGCGCAGTTGCTGAATCTTAGACGCAACCGTCCGACGTGCGAGGAAGTCGCTCAGACCCATGGTGCGCCTCCAATGGCATCGCCCTGCGCGCACCCGGCGCCTGCCACGTCCAGGACGGGCGAATATCGTCGTTCGAAATTGTGAAGTGAAGGAGTAGTAAGCGTCAACTGGCGCATAAGTCTGAGCACCATCCCAACGCGTGTTCAGGCCGACACCACTGCCGAGACGTCGTTCGGCGTGGGCGCTGAAAGCGGACGTTTCAGATGTCCCAGATGGGTCCAGGCTGTGTGAAAACGAGCTGGTCTGGTAGAGTGAAGCTCGATCTGGGAGGTCGGGATGAAGCGCTTCATTGCAGGCGAGGATCGTCAGCAGATCACGCTCCTTCCCGACTGCCTGGACGACTACATCACCGCCGACAATCCGGTTCGCCTCGTTGAAGTGTTCGTCGATGAGCTTGATCTGGGCGCGCTCGGCTTTGCGGGTGCGATGCCGGAGGCGACGGGGCGGCCCGCCTACCATCCGGCGACGCTGCTCAAGATCTACCTCTACGGCTACCTCAACCGCGTGCCGTCGAGCCGCCGGCTCGAACGCGAGAGCCAGCGCAACATCGAATTGATCTGGCTCACCGGTCGGCTGATGCCCGACTTCAAAACGCTGGCCGACTTCCGCAGGGACAACGGCCCGGCCATCCAGGCTGC